>CAMWVP010000044.1 GCA_947177735.1 uncultured Clostridia bacterium | reverse complement strand
ACAAATCGATTTTGTTGTGGTATAATATAAATATACTATTGTAAAATGGAGGGATAATTATGGCAAACAAGCTTTTTGACTCTGAGCTGAAAGTCATGGATGTTTTATGGAGAGAGGGTGATATGACCGCAAAGCGTATCTCCGATATCTTAAAGGAGAAGATCGGTTGGAATATGAATACCACCTATACCATCATTAAGAAGTGCATAGCGAAGAACGCTATTCAGCGCACGGAACCGCACTTTATGTGCCATGCGCTGCTTTCCAAGGAGGACGTACAGGCAGCGCATACGGACGAGCTGATAGGCAAACTGTACGACGGGTCTGTTGATAAGCTGTTCGCCGCGCTTCTGGGAAGAAATAAGCTGACGGCGGAACAGATCGCGGAACTGAAACAAATCGTTGACGATTTGGGAGAGAAAAAGAAATGAGCTTAACGCAAATGAGCGTTGCGGGAGCTGTGATGATTTTTGCCGCGATCGTTGTTCGCGCGCTGCTTCTTCACAGACTTCCCAAAAGAATGTTCACTGTCTTGTGGTGGATCATTCTGGTGCGGCTGCTGATTCCGTTTTCGCTGCCGTGCTCGTTCAGCGCGTACTCCTTGCTGACGGCAAGCGGTACTGCGGAGAGTGCGACCGGATTCGCTGCCGCTTTGCCCGCTCTTGATTTATCCGGGAGAACTGCGCCGGATCTATTGACGGAAAGTACCGCACAGACCGTTTCGTTTGGTATTCGGACGGCGGTCTGGGTTGCGGGTGTGCTGATGTGTGCGGCTTTTTTTACGATTTCGTATTTCAAATGCCGCGTACTTTTCGACGAGTCTCTTCCCGTTGATAATGAGCACGTAGACCAATGGCTTACGGAGCATCGGCTTTTACGCCGGGTTTCCGTTCGCTGTTCGGATAGAATCTCGGCTCCGCTGACCTATGGATCGTTTCGTCCGGTCATACTCCTGCCTAAGAATTTCGAGCAGATCGACAAGAACGATCTGAAATTCGCGCTGACTCATGAATATGTGCACATAAGGCGTTTCGACGTGGTTTTCAAGCTGGCGCTTACTGCCGCGCTGTGCGTCCATTGGTTCAACCCTTTGGTATGGGTTATGTACATCATCGCCAACAGGGATATTGAATTGTCCTGCGACGAGGCTGTTATCCGAATGCTCGGAGAGAGCGAAAAGTCGGCATATGCCTTGACTCTTATACGTATGGCTGAGAAGAAAAGCTGCTTAGCTTTGTTCAGCAGCGGCTTCGGAAAAAAGCCTATCAAAGAAAGAGTAATAGGTATTATGAAATTCAAGAAGGTTACGGTGCTGACTGTTTTGGTATCGGCGTTTATCGTTGTCGGCACTACGACTGTGTTTGCAACGTCCGCGCGGCATTCGGGCGATGATACCGAAACGCTGTCGGATTCGGCAGAGACGTCAATATCCGAAAGCATACCCGACGAGGAGCCTCATATTCCCGAAATGTCCGCTGTATCTACAGCCTACTCGGAAACTCCCGATCAAATGCAGCCTGTGGAAAGCTCCGAAGAGCCGCTTGCGGAGAACAGGGAAGAATCTCCCGCGGAAAGCCCGGAAGAGCCGGTGGGTAAGAACGAGTTTCCCGAAGTGTGCAGCACTATCGTGAAACCGGGCGAGGATGTACCGATGCTTAAGGATATCCTGGGTGGTGAAATTCCCCCCGAGATAGATGGCTGTTTCATTGACGATTTTGTATGCGAAAACGGGGATACGATCGTGTATTATACCCTCCATTACTACACCGGTACATATGAAGACTCCGTACAAAATTTTGATGATTATACTCACGAGTTGGTTTTTGAAGGAGGGGTTTTATATTGGTGAAAGGTATGAAAAAAATATTGTCTTTGATCCTGGCTTGTGTTTTATGCGCTGCAGCCATGCCTGTTGTATCGTTTGCGGACATACAGCCGGCAGCCGGCATATTCGGCGTAATAACCGACGCAGAGGGAAATATTGTCGAGGTTCTGCTAATGCCAAGAACAACATATTATAACTCGGTTTGTACTCTCTCCCCCGGCGATAAATTTATTTCATATCAGTATGAGCCGTCGGAAAATTTCTTCTTTGGTTTTTTCGCTACCGATGAGAACGGTGTTAAAATAACAGCGAACGGCAGTCAGTTGAAAGAAACGGTGGAAATGTCCAATACCATCGGAGGGGACGGAAGAAAAGCATGGGGTACTAAAACGTGTAACGTTACAGCGAACCAAAACAAATATTTCATAGGTCCCGACAATGTGAAAAATACCGGTTACAAGTATTATAACGGGATATTGGAAAATAAATCCTCCTATTCCGTGACCGTTCGCGTCGTTGTGGGTATGGACGGAATCGTTCCGTCGTAAAAATCAAATCATAGTTTCGTCATCGGCGGTTTGATATTATTGTTGATTCATGCGTGTTCATACGAAAACAACTGCGCCGTTTTCCTGTGCAGTTGTTTTCGTAATATCAAATATGTTCAATGCTTTTTGTAACTCGCTCGGGTGAGCCAAAAAGAAGCGTAATTCCCAAAAATTACCTTGCAAAATATATCCAAATGTGCTATAATAAGATTGGAGTAATATTTACAGAGGAGAAATTCAATGAACATAGCGGTAATAGGTCTTGGGCTTATCGGCGGTTCGATCTGCAAGGCGCTCAAGGCGAATACTTTTCACCATATAATGGGTATCGACACCGATCGTGAAACGGTGCGAAAGGCTCTCGAGCAGGGCGCTATTGACGAGGAAATAACCGAGGACAGGCTTGGCGAGGCTAATCTCACGATAGTTGCGCTATATCCCGTGGCTATTGTCGACTTTATCAGGAAGAACGCCGATAAGTTCCGCAAGGGCTCGATAGTAATGGATATATGCGGCGTAAAGGGCTATATAGTGCGCAACTGCACGCCGATACTTGACGAAAAGGGCGTTATCTTTATCGGAACGCACCCTATGGCGGGCACGGAGCATTCGGGCTTCGATTACGCGACCGCCGACTTGTTCAAGAACGCGAGCTTTATCATCACACCCTCCGAGAATACGCCTCAGATAGCTATCGATCTTGTGTCGACGCTCGGCGCGTGTATGAGCTTCGGGCAGGTCGTCGTGGCTACTCCCGAGCAGCACGACACCAACATCGCCTACACCTCGCAGCTCGCGCACGTGGTCTCTAACGCGTATGTCAAGAGCCCGTCGCTTTTCCGTGCGGACGGGTTTTCGGCAGGCAGTTTCCTCGACCTGACAAGAGTAGCGTACCTTAACGAGGAGATGTGGTCGAGCCTGTTTATGTGCAATAAGGAGGCTTTGCTGTATGAGGTGAACACCATTATCGGCGAGCTTGAAAAATATCGTGACGCTATGGTGAATGATGATATCGACACGCTCCGCGAGCTGCTCAGAGACGGCAGAGAGCGCAAGGAAAAGAGTATGGAATTTTACGGACAGGAAAGGAAATAATATGTCGGACAAGCAAAATCGGCATATTGGCTACACGGTGGCACTGTGCGGAATTATGAGCGGTCTGGCGCTTGCGCTGATGTTCATTCTCGGAATGATACCGTCGTTCGAGTATGTTACCCCCGCGATCGCGGGCATACTGATATGGGTCATACGCGACAGGCTCGGCGTGAAGTACGGACTGGTGAGCTATATCGCGGTGGGATTGCTGTGTCTGCTCATCACGCCGAATTACGAGGTCGCGATGATGTATATCTTCCTGCTCGGTTACTACCCGATAGTCAGGGAGTATCTGCAAAAAATTCGCTTCAAGGTGCTGCGATGGATAGTTAAGCTGGTACTGTTTTCCGTCACGGCGGTCAGCGCTTATATGATACTGATATACCTTTTCGGTATGACCTACCTTATGGATGAGACCAACGAGTTCGGGCAGTACGGCTCGCTGATAATATACGGCATGGGAACGCTGGCATTCATTATGTACGATATTTTCCTCGGTATGTACGCGCCGTTTTATGAAAAGGTGCTCAAGCCCAAGATAACGCGCAGACTGAGATAGTTGTTTAAGAGCCTGTTTAGTATCTCGAAGTGCGCAGATTACGCAGCAGATTTTTCGTCGGACGACGGCAATTTTTCGCCGAAATACTGTATGTATTTCAAGAAAAATTGCCTAAGTACGGCGGAAAAGATGCAAGTGAGATGCGTGCGGCGAGATACTAAACAGGCTCTAAGGAAGTACTGATTTAATGGCGGTTTTCCCCGTCGAAGGCGGGGAAAACCGCGTAGGATAAATCTTGAAGATTAAAAAAACATTTAATCGGTGATTTCTTAATTTATTTTATTGGGAGTGAAATAAATGGCTGAAAGAATTCCTCAACGCGCGGACGTTTCCGCGGACAACAAATGGTCGATAAACGATATCTATGCCACAGACGAGGCGTGGGAACAGGATTACAAAAAGGCTGCCGGGTTCACGGAAAAAATCGGGTCCTTCAAAGGGGAGCTGAGCACCTCCGCGGATAAGTTGCTTGAATATCTGAAGCTGGACGACGAGCTTACGGTCGTGTTCGACAACCTGATAAACTACGCGCAGAGAAAGCACGACGAGGACACACGCGTCGCGAAGTACCAGGATATGACGAACCGACTCGAGATGTTGTACGTGCAGATATCCGGCGCGTCGGCGTTCGTGACGCCCGAGATACTGTCTGTTCCCGACGACACGATGGAGAACTTCTATAAGGCGGCGCCCGGTCTGGAGCTTTACCGTCTTTCATTGGAGCGCGTTCGCAGAAAGCGCGCGCATATACTCTCCGAGAATGAGGAGAAGATAATAGCGCTCGCGGGCGAGATGATGGGCACTCCCGATACGATATTCTCAATGTTCAACGACGCGGATCTGAAATTTCCCGACGCGGTGGACAGCGACGGCAACGCCCGCCAGATAACTCACGAGAGCTATATTCCGCTTATGCAGAGCCCCGACAGGGAACTGAGAAAGTCGGCGTTCAAATCGATGTACGAGACATACGGCAGCTTTAAGAACACCTCGGCGGCTATGCTGTCCTCACAGGTGAAAACGCTCGTTTTCCGTGCTAGGGCAAGAAAGTACCCGAGCACGCTTGACGCCGCGCTTGACGGCACCGAGGTCGACACTGCCGTTTACCGCCGCCTTATCGAGGCGGTAAGGGACAATATGGGGCTTATGCACCGCTATGTCCGCATACGCAAAAAGGCGCTCGGAGTTGACGAGCTGCACGCTTATGATCTGTATACGCCGATAGTGGGCGGGGTAGAGGACAACGTTCCGTTTGAACAGGCGAAGCGCGAGGTGTATGAATCACTGGCTCCCATGGGCGAGGACTACCGCGCTGTCTTCAAGGAGGGAATCGATAATCGCTGGATCGACGTCTGCGAGAACGAGGGCAAGACCAGCGGCGCATATTCGGCGGGCGCGAAGGTTCATCCGTTCGTGCTGCTGAACTACAAGAACACGCTTAACTGGGAGTTTACGCTCGCTCACGAGATGGGTCACGCGATACACTCCTACCTCTCCAACAAGCATCAGCCGACCGCCTACGCCGACTATGTTATCTTCGTTGCCGAGGTCGCGTCGACCTGCAATGAGAGCCTGCTTATGCAGTATCTGCTGAAGAATACCACGGACAAGAAGCGCCGCGCGTTTCTCGTGAACTACTTTTTGGAGCAGTTCAGGACAACGCTTTACAGGCAGACGATGTTCGCGGAATTTGAGCTGATGATAAACGAAAAGGTCGAAAACGGCGAGAGCTTGACGGCGGAAAGTCTCTGCGAGATGTACCACCAACTTAACGTCGACTACTACGGCGAAGACCTGATCGTCGACAGCGAGCTTGATATGGAGTGGGCAAGGATACCGCATTTCTATTACAACTATTACGTTTATCAGTACGCAACGGGCTTTTCGGCTGCGATAGCGCTCTCTCAGCGCATATTAAACGAGGGTGAGCCTGCGGTCAAGGATTATATCGGCTTTTTGAGCGGTGGCTGTTCTGCCGATCCGATAACGCTGTTAAAGGGCGCGGGCGTGGATATGACGTCGAAAAAGGCGGTCGAGGACGCGCTGAAACTGTTCGAGTCGCTGCTCGACGAAATGGAAGAACTGCTCGCTTGACGGGAGGTTTTGGAATGGACAGTGACCGTAGAAAGTCGCTCAAGGCAATACTGAAACGTCTGGAAAATCCCGCAGCGATACTTGACAAGGAGCTGAAATGCGTTTGTAGCAACCGTCCGGCAATATTTCAAGAGGGAAGCGATCTAGCCGAGTATTTTCAAGGCGATATCCGACCGCCGGTTGAGCGCACTGTTCAGACAATGTTTACGGTCAGCGGCAAATCGTACTGCGCGAGGCTGTTCTCGCTCGGAGAGGATATGCTGCTGTGCGAACTGTTCGGCGCGGACGCGCTGATGGATATGGCTGAAAAGACCGATCTGTATCAAAAGACGCTTCCGTTCTTCAACGCGGTAGAGTACAGCACCGCCAAGCTATGGCAGACTCTTTTCGCGATGAAGGACTGCATTAAGAACGGCGGCGACATTAAAGGATTTGACGGGCGGTTTTATTACCTCGTTTCGGAGCTGAGCTCCGTTGTCAAAAACGGGTACGAATATTCGCTTATGCTGACACGCCGCGATCTTTCCATCATTAACATAGTCTCGCTGGCGGAGGGCTTGGTGAACAGGTGCAATACCATTCTTGCGGAGTGCGGGAGGTGCGTAAAGTTCATCAGCGATACCGAAAAGTTGCTTGTTGCTGCCGATTCGCGGCACGCCGTTACGGCGCTCACAAACTCGATACAGAACGCTTTATTGTATTCGCCGCGCGACTGCGTACCCGTTATGACGATAAGTAGGTGCACCGAAAACGGCAGAAGCTGTGTGTTTATTCAGCTCGTCAACGACAGCAGCCTGTTTATCGAAGAGAACGATGAGACGGAGTTCAGATTTCGCAGAGCCGGCAGCGGTATCCCGATAATCAAGCGGTTCGCGGAGGAAGCGGACGGCAGATTTTTCCTCGACAGCAACGGTCAGATCGTTAAGCTCGGGATAGTGATCCCCGAGGCAAAGCCGGACGTAAATATGACCGTCGAGGAAGGCGGGTATTCGTACTACGATACGGGCATACCCGATATCGTGGAGGTAAAGATGCGCGAGGTAATCAGGCTTTTCACATAACAACTAAATCGGATTTACATAAAGTTCAGCGTTTTTTCACTATCTTTTCATATTGATATATTATAATTTATTTATCGGAGATGATCCGATATGCAATGTTCATAATTTCCTCACTGTGGAGAGGCGTTCTTCTCATATCCCCGTATGAAAAGGACGCCTGTTTTTTAAGTTTAAGCGCAATGCATCGTGTGCGATGCGGCAGCCCGTATATAAACCCGCGGTTTTCCCCGTCTGCGGCGGGGAAAACCGCATAAAATCAATACTGTTTTTTTAAAAAAGGACTTATTTACAGTCCGGCGCAATGCACTATGCGTTGCGGTGCTGATAAATATTTGACGGTAACGGAGGGATAAACGTGTATAAGATACTTGTTGTTGACGACGAGGACAATATCCGCGAGGTGCTCAAGGAGTACGCCGAGTTCGAGGGTCACGAGGTCGACGAAGCCTGTGACGGTATGCAGGCTATCGAGATGGCGAAGAATGCCGATTACGATATTATCATAATGGACGTTATGATGCCGCGGTTGGACGGCTATTCGGCGTGCAAGGAGATACGCAAGACGAAGCAGACTCCCGTACTTATGCTCTCGGCGAGGGGCGAGGAATACGATAAGCTGTTCGGTTTCGAACTCGGCATTGATGATTACGTTGTAAAACCGTTTTCGCCGAAGGAGGTCATGGCGAGGGTGAACGCGATAGTAAAGCGCAATACCGCCGCGTCGCCGACTCCGTCCGAGGTGGAAAAGTTTGAGGGTCTGGAGATAAATTTCACCTCGCGCGACGTTTTCATCGACGGCGAAAAGGCGAACCTCACGCCGAAGGAATACGACCTGCTGTTTTATCTGGTGCGCAACAAGAACATCGCGCTGACGAGAAATAAACTGCTCGAGGAGGTCTGGGGCTATGACTTCTTCGGCGACGATCGCACCATCGACACGCACATAAAAATGCTCCGCAACAATCTCGGTCCGTACCGCAAATACATCGTTACACTGCGCGGTCTGGGCTATAAATTCGAGGCGTAAGGATGAATTTTTTCCGCAGTATCAAGGTCAGGGTCTGGGCGCTGTTTGAAGTCGTTGTTGTGGCAATGCTGGCGTTTACCTACATCTTTTTGATAGCGATGTTCCCGAATTTCTACGAGTGGATGAAAACTTACGAGATAAGCGAGGCTCTCGTGGAGATACGCACAAACTGGTACAAGGACGATATCGCCGACATAATCAACAAGCAAGCGTCGGAAAAGAAGATGTATATTGAGATATACTTCCCGCAGGTGAACTATTCTTTCAGCGTCGACAGGATAAGCGCGGGTCTGCCGCTCGAGTCACTCACAAAGACGCTCGGCAGCGAAGTAGCGGCGTCCGAAAAGGGAATGGTCTACAAGCGCCTGCGCGACGAGCGCCTTGACAATACCGCGCTGCTGATGGGCAGCTATATCGGCGATGACAAGAACAACCCCGAGGCATACATCTTCATCTGCAATTTCCTGCAGCCCATCGGCACTACCGTAAGCATTTTCGTGCGACAATTTTTCTTTGTCGGCATTATAATGATGATATTGACGATATTTATGTCGGCGCTGTTTTCCTACAAGATATCCGAACCGATAATCAGGATTAACAACTCCGCTAAGGAGCTTCCTCAAGGCAAGTTCAACGCGGAGATCGAGCGCTATGACTACGCCGAGATAAAGCAGCTCGCGGGTACGCTGACCTCCGCGTCAAAGGAGATAGCCAAGTCGGACGACCTGCGCCGCGAGCTTATGGCGAACATCTCCCACGACCTGCGAACGCCGCTGACGATGATCAAGGCGTATGCCGAGATGATACGCGATCTTTCGGGCGACAACCCCGAAAAACGCGAACGCCATCTCAAGGTCATAATCGACGAAACGGACAGGCTTTCGTCGCTGGTAACGGATATTCTTGATCTGTCCAAGCTCCAGGCTGGCGTTACCGAGATGCACCTCGAGACGTTCAATTTCTCCGCGCGGCTGTCGGGAGTAATCTCGCGCTTTGACATAATGAAGGAGAGCGACGGAATTATCATTGATCTGAACGCCGAACCCGATATTATGATAACCGCCGACGTCACCAAGCTTGAGCAGGTGGTGTACAACCTGATAAACAACGCCGTCACCTACACAGGCGACGACAACACCGTCTATGTGCGGCTTATCCGCAGGGAGGGCGGCAGAGTGCGCTTCGAGGTCGAGGATCACGGCGAGGGCATTTCCGCGGAGAACCTGCCATATATCTGGGACAGATACTACAAGGTCAGCGAGCGCAACAAAACGCATAAGCGCGCCAAAATGGGCAGCGGTATCGGTTTATCGATAGTCAAGAACGTCCTCGAGCAGCACGGCTTTGCATACGGTGCCGAGAGCAGCGAAGGCAAGGGAAGCACGTTCTGGTTCGAGGCTCCCGAATATGCCGAGCAGCCGGAGGAGCCCGCTAAGCCCGCTCACTCCAAGCGGTTCATTACCGACAAAAGTAATAAGGCAAAATAACAAACAGACAGGGTCTTAGGAGGCTTGCCTTACAGAAGTATTACGGTGTCGAGCGAAAACGTTTGACACCGTAATTTTCTATGAAACGGCATAAAAAAACCTTGCCTGTTTGTTATATCAGTATTCCGTTGCAGTGGTCTATCTCATGTTGAATTATCTGCGCGGTAAAGCCGGTGAATGTCTTGATCCGCGGCTTAAATTCCTCGTTAAGATACCGCACCTTTATCTTTTTAAAGCGCGTAACGGGGCGCGGTTCACCAAGCAGCGACAGACAGCCCTCCGAGGTCTTATACGGTTCGGACTTGGAGATTATTTCGGGATTGAACATTATTGAAAACTTCCCGCCGTCGTCGAACACGATTATCCGCTTGGTCACACCGATCATATTAGCCGCCATTCCGACGCAACTGTCGCGGTGCGCGGTTATCGTATCGAGCAAGTCACGCGCGGTCTGCTTGTCCGATTCGTCGGCAGGCTCGGACTTCTGCGCGAGAAATATCGGATCGTGAATAAGCTCTTTAACCATTTTACTTCTCTCTTTCAAAGGGCTTGTCGGTCAGCATTTTCAGCAGCGGAATAAGCATACCGCCGAGACTGTTGCCGAGTATCACAAGCGGCAGATACGCTCCCGCGTCAACCATTCTGCCGGTGAGGAACAGATAGAACATATCGGCGATACAGTGGTTAAAACCGCACAGAATGAACACCATTACGCAGAACAGCACGCCGACCGTTTTTTCAACGTGCCCACCCTCGGCACGCGAGATACGGGCGTTGTCGACCGCGAGGAACATCAGCATTCCGCAGAACACCGCCAATATGAACATACTCAAGTACCCGTCTGAGAGTTTCGCCTCAACGCTTGTCAGCGCCTTTTCGTTCAGGACGGGGAAGAACCTCGTCTGCCGTATAAGGAGAGCGTCAAGAAGCGTTCCGACAGCGTTGCCGAGTATCGTGAACAGGCACTCGAGCAGATACGCGGGTTTGCGTAGCGGGATGTACCCGACCTTTCCCGTATACAGCCCGAACCCGAACTGCACTATCGCGAACAGCCCGAGCGAGAACAGCGCCGCGCCTATGTACTTATTGTCGCAGGAAAGGCTCACGCAGCCACCTATCCCGATCATCATACCGCCGATAACGCCGTTTGCAAGCTGCGAGATTATCCTCTTTAAAGTTGCCTCAGATTCCATAAAAACCTCTTTTTAACATCAATTCATCGGGAAAGCCACCCATATTCCCTCAACTGCTCCAAATGCTTTTCGGGAATATCGGAGATATCGCCCTTTCCCAAACGTAAACAGAAATAACAGCCCGTGCTGCCCGGATACGATAGATTTACAGCGCAGTTTATGATCAGTATCTTATCGCCCGTCTGCAAGCCGGAAAAAGCATTTTCATTTCCGGTTTGGTTCGACATTATGCACGGACCGTCGTCCATCAATATCATATCATCTCCGCTTGTCGCTTTTATGTATGTCCCGAAAGTAGGATAAAAACCTCTTTCCCCCATAATAAACAATCCCGCGAATACGATGAGCACCAACGCCGCGATAACGATAATGACCGCGATCAGCGGCTTCTTTATTTTTTTTATCATTGTGATATCCTTTCTGCAAAGCGTGTTGTGAATACATTCGAAGCTACACTAATTATATCACAATGCCGAAAAAATTGCAAGTACACGTCTTGAAAAATTGGGAAAAATATGCTATAATAAAATGTAATTTATTTTGTAGAGGTGTACAATGGATATAAACCAAATATTGGCAGACGAATTCAAGCTCCGCCGCGAGCAGGTCGACAACACGATCGCGCTTATTGACGACGACAAGACTATACCGTTCATAGCGCGTTACAGAAAGGAGCAGACGGGCTCGCTGGACGATACCGTGCTGCGCGAGCTGTCGGACAGGCTCACATACCTGCGCAATCTCGAAAAGCGCAAGGAGGAGATAATCTCCTCGATAACAGAGCAGGAGAAGATGACGGACGATATCGCCAAGGCGATAGACGCGGCAATGACGCTCGTTGAGGTCGAGGACATCTACCGCCCGTTCAAGCCCAAGCGCAAGACCCGCGCTTCCGTGGCGCGTGAAAAGGGGCTTGAGCCTCTGGCAGAGCTTATTTTGGCGCAGGACAAGTCCACCGATCCCGCTGCCGAGGCTGCCGCGTATGTTGACGCGGAAAGGGGCGTGGAGACCACCGAGGACGCGTTACAGGGCGCTATGGACATAATCGCCGAGGACGTTTCCGACAACGCGGAGCTGCGCAAACGCCTGAGAGAGACATACTTCAAGGAGGGCACTGTCTCCTCGGTTGCCGCGGCAGAGGACGCTGACGAGGTGTACAAGAACTATTTCGAGTACGCCGAGCCCGTCGAAAAGATAGCTGGGCACAGGATTCTCGCGCTTGACAGGGGCGAAAAGGAGAACGCGCTCAAGGTCAGCGTGACTATCCCCGAGGGCATGGGCGAGAACATCTGCATTTATGAGTACGTCAAGAACAAGAGCGAGTGCGCTAAGCTCGTTCAGACCGCCTGCGAGGACAGCTGCAAGCGGCTGATTTTCCCGTCTGTCGAGCGCGAGGTGCGCGCGGAGCTTTCGGCGGGAGCGCAGGAGGGCGCTATCAAGGTGTTCGCGTCCAATCTGCGGCAGCTCATCATGGCGCCTCCCGTCAAGGACACGGTCACACTTGGGCTCGACCCCGGGTACGCCCACGGCTGTAAGTGCGCGGTAGTCGACAGCACGGGCAAGGTGCTCGATACCGTGATAATCTACATCACGCGCTCCAAGAACGAGCTGGAGACGGCTAAGCGCGTTATCAGGAATATGATCGAGAAGCACCACGTTTCCACGATCGCCATCGGCAACGGTACGGCTTCGCGCGAGACCGAGCAGTTCACCGCCGAGCTTATCAAGACTATCCCCGAAAAGGTGTCGTACATGGTGGTTTCCGAGGCGGGAGCGTCGGTGTATTCGGCTTCCAAGCTCGCCGCCGAGGAGTTTCCCGACTACGATGTTTCGCTGCGTTCGGCAGTGTCTATCGCGCGGAGACTGCAAGACCCCCTCGCCGAGCTTGTCAAGATCGATCCCAAGGCTATCGGCGTGGGTCAGTATCAGCACGATATGCCCAAGGCTCGTATGGACGAGGCGCTCAAGGGTGTTGTCGAGGACTGCGTGAACTCGGTCGGCGTTGACCTGAACACCGCGTCATATTCGCTGCTGTCCTACATTTCGGGCATCAACGCCGCCGTCGCCAAGAACATAGTGGCATACCGAGAGGAGAACGGCGCGTTCACCGACAGAAAGCAGCTGCTTAAAGTGAAAAAACTAGGTGCTAAGGCTTACGAACAGTGCGCGGGCTTCCTGAGAGTTCCGGGCGGCAAGAATCCTCTCGACAACACGGGGATCCATCCCGAGAGCTACGACGCGGCAAAAACGCTGCTGGAAAAGTGCGGCATAACCGCCGACGAGCTCGGCAAGGCGGATAAGATACGCGAAAAGGTGAAGTCGGTGGGCTTGAAGAAGATATCCGACGAAACGGGCGCGGGAATGCCGACGCTCAGCGATATCGTCAAGGAGCTCGAAAAACCCGGGCGCGATCCGCGTGACGAGCTGCCTCCGCCCCTTATGCGCAGCGGCGACATCATGGAGATAAAGGATCTCAAGCCCGGAATGGAGATGATGGGTACCGTCCGCAACGTTATCGACTTCGGCGCGTTTGTCGATATCGGCGTGCACGAGGACGGACTGGTGCATATTTCTCAGATGAGCAATAAGTACATCAAGCATCCCCTTGAGGTTGTCAAGGTCGGTGAGGTCGTCAAGGTCTGGGTGCTCGACGTGGACGTAAAACGCGGGCGCATTTCGCTTACGATGAAGGACCCGTCCAAGCCCGGAGGAAAAAAGAGAACATGAGAATTTTACGCGTATCGGCAGCCCTTGCCGTGATTTTGGGGGTGGCTATGAGCACAAGCGCATTTGCGGAGAGCAGTCCCGTCGAGATAACCGTAACGCCCTCGGAGGAACTGCGGGAGATCTCGCCGTATATTTTCGGAGTGAACAGCGGCGTCGATCTCGGCACGGTCTCGGCGAAGTCGTTGCGTCTGGGCGGCAACAGACTGACCGCGTACAACTGGGAAAACAATATGTCCAACGCGGGCTCCGACTGGAAGAACAGCAACGACCTTTATCTGGTGAGCGGCGCGGCTGAGCAGTTTAAGGACGTGCCCGCGGGGGCGATGCTCAACGCCGTTGCTCAGGCTCGGGAGAGGAATATTCCGTACACACTGCTGACGCTCCAGATGGCGGGCTATGTTTCGTCCGACAGGGGCGGTCAGGCGAAAGAGGATGACGCCGCGCCCTCCGGTTACTGGTACAAGGTCGAGAACCGCAAGGGCGGCGAATTTGCCGAGGAGCCCGACAAGGACGACAAGACCGTCTATATGGATGAGCTGCTGAACTATCTTACAACCCGGCTCGGAAAGTCGGGCGTTCAGGGGTACTCTCTCGATAATGAGCCGGGGCTCTGGCGGCATACGCATCCGCTTTTGCAGGACGGCGCGCTGTCGTGTACGGAGCTTATCGACCGCAGCACCGACCTCGCCGCGGTAGTCAAGGAGATAGACGCGGAGGTTTTCGGCCCCGCGCTGTACGGATACTCCGCGTACGTCAACTTCGCGGGAGCTCCCGACTGGAACGAGATCAAGTCGGAAAACGGCTACCGTTGGTTTATCGACTATTACCTCGACGAAATGCGTAAAGCGGAAAACGCGAACGGAAAGCGCTTGCTGGACGTTCTCGACCTGCACTACTACACCGAGGCAAAGGGCGCGTGCGGAGAACGCTCGTGCAGCCACTACGACAACGACGATTGCGTAAAGGCGCGGCTCGACAGCGTGCGCTCGCTGTATGACCCCGATTACCGTGAGAAAAGCTGGATTGTCGACACGGGCGCGGAATTTTTCCCGCTTCTCCCAAACGTTTGGCAGTCGATAGACGAGTACTATCCCGGTACCAAGCTCTCGTTCAGCGAGTACAACTTCGGCGGCGGCGACCATATCTCGGGAGCTGTGTGCGAGGCGGACACGCTCGGCATCTTCGCGGAGCAGGGAGTATATTTCGCGGCGCTCTGGGCGTTTGAGGGCAACGAGTATCAGTTGGGCGCAATAAATATGTTTACCGACTATGACGGAAACGGCAGCGGCTTCGGCGGAATGCTGGTGAAAAGCGAGCACACGGGCGGAGATATCTCGGTGTACTCCTCGGTAGACGGAGATACGGTCAAGATGATAGTCACCAACCGTTCGATACACGACGATACGCCCGTCAGCATAACGCTCTCCTCCGATAAATCCTACGAGAGCGCGGAGGTGTATTCGCTGTACGGAGACAGTCCTCTAGTGCGGCAGCTCGACGGGGTAGGGGAGATAACGGACAACAGCTTCACCTACACGCTCCCCGCGCTTTCCGTGACAGAATTCGTGATCGTTACTCCTGCTCCCGAGGAGCCGAGTATCGAGGCGTCGGAGAGCGCTTCGGAAATCGGCGACGGCGTTAAAAGCGCATTGCCGTATGCAATAGGCGGAGCGGCAGCCGCGGGAACGGCGGCGGTAATAGCGACCGTCGTCAAAAAGAAGAAAAAGTAACAAAGCCCCTTGGAATAGACGAACACATCGGAAATGTGAATTTATCACCCGACAATTTGGCTTCTGCCATGGAAAATTTGTCACCGAGCGAGGTTATATTGCTCCACCAATTAGATACATCCGAAATTCAAAGCTTTTTATATGGTTTTCCCCGCCTTCGGCGGGGAAAACCATATAAAATTGGAAATGTTTAATTGGAACAATAGTATAGCACATCGTCACCGCGGGTATAACGATACTGCGCTCATATTACTTATCCTTTATCAGATTATAGAAATCCCGCAAAACGTAGAATGCCGGCTTTCTGTACTTTTTATCCGCGGAAAGCAGTCCCTTTGTATTGTAGTATTTCTGATTTACAGACGTCCTTCTCGGGCAGCGGAAATCATAGAGTATCCACGGCGTCATACCCTTGATATACGGGATTTCGCGGATGTTTTCGATCTGCCTTTCGTAAACGTATGCCTGGCAGTCCTCCGTACCCTTGTCGGTTATTGTGCCTCGCAGACCGGCATAAGCGTCCGCACCGAATTCCGTGATAATAACAGGCTTCTGCGGATCGCTGTTCTCAAAAAGCTCAGGCAGCATTTGCCATTCAGCCGTGTACCAGCCGCAGTATTCATTCAGCCCGATTATATCAAGGTACTGTTCAAGCCTGTCCTCAATAGCATTTTTCTCGGTATTAACAAGGCATGCAGCGGAAACCGGTCTTGTTTTGTCTATTGAGTGTGCACATTCTGCGAGACGGCTCATAAAGCTTAATCTGTCGTCTGTGTCGGGATTCTCGTTTCCTACCGACCATATGATCACGCTTGCACGGTTGTAGTCTCGGTTGATGAGCTCTTTCAGCTGATTTTCCGCGTCATTATATGTATCCTCGGAATTGAAACGTATTCCCCAGTAAACGGGAATCTCCTCCCACAGAAGCATGCCCGCTTCATCGGCGAGCTGCGCCAATCTTTCACTGTGGGGGTAATGAGCCGCACGCATAAAATTACAGCCAAGCTCCTTTGCGATACGTATATTCTCCAGACGTTCCTCATCGGTAAGCGCCTTGCCGTGTTCCGCACTTTCCTCGTGACAGCTGATGCCCCGTAGGAATATCGGCTTGCCGTTCAGAACAATATCCATTCCGTTGATCCGTATTTCACGGAAGCCTACTCTGTCGCTGACCTTATCGCCCGCGCACTCCAGCGATACGTCATACAGCTTCGGAGCTTCGGGCGACCAGAGCTTCGGCTCTGCTTCAAAAACGATCTCACCGGAGCCCTTTGACACTTCGATATTCTGCGAAATTCCAAGTTCATTTATTGTGAGCAGAGCCGTGCCGCTGTAATTTTCAGAAACAGAAATATTTGCGCGTATCTTTCTGAAGCAGCTGTCGGGTTCAAGCGCTATCTTAAAATCCTTAACGTGTACTTTGGGTACACGAAACAGATCTATGTCACGGTAAATTCCGCCGTAGTTGAACCAATCCGTGTTTTCCATAGGCACCTGACCGCTTCGCCTTGTGTTATCGACCTGCAGGATTATCCGATTGTCGTGCTCCAGATAATCTGTTATGTCAAAGCAGCACGGTGTCGAACCGCCGCGGTGCATCCCAACATACTTCTTGTTGATGAACACGCGGCAGATGTAATTCGCGGCGCCTATCCTCAGTATCATGCGCTCGTCGCTGCTCTGCTTTTCATAGATGAATTTCCGCGTATAGACCATGCTGCCCTCGTACAGCATATACATTCTGTCGACAGTGTTCCAGCAGCAGGGAAGTGTCATCAGCTCCCATTCGTCAAATGAGAAATCAACGGGAAGAGTGTTCCCTCTCTCGTCATAGTAATACTCGTTGAACCATTTCTGCCTGAGGAAGGTATCATACTGGTCAACGGCATAGTGCCAGTGTCCGTTGAGGGACTCCTTTTTCCTTGAACGGTCAAATATCATCGTCTCAGCTGTTGCCGGCCTTTTAAAATATTCACGGTAAATGCTTTCCATAACAGGTCAGCTCCTTTCGTTTTGCTGGCTTTATTATAGCACAAATTTTACAACAAGAAAATATCAAAAATTGCCGTAAAGTCCTTGACATATTTCAAAAGTTGCTGTATAATATTTTTATGAAAAATTATTTTATGCTTGCTCATAACAAGGACAGGTACACTGACCCGATTCCTTTTCACAGTCACGATTTTTATGAGATATATTTCTTTGCGGACGGAAATGTAAAATATTACGTTGAAAACGAAAGCTACGAGCTGAAAAAAGGAGATGTACTGATAATCCCCCCCGGCAAACTGCACCGTCCTGTAATAGAAGAAAATATCCCCTATGAGCGCTATGTGTTGTGGCTGTACAATTCATATATTATGAAAAACAAGGGAATAGGCGGCTTCGTACATAGGATAAACGATCTTGCCGATGAAAAGAAGACGCACCTTGTTTCCTTTCACGGCACAGAATATGAGCAGCTGTGCAGATTACTTGACCTCTCATTGGAAAAGTATCTGTCAGATGATACGCTGTCGGGATATACTGCCGAAAGCTGCATAATGCTTGTTCTTGACAAGCTGAAAAGTGAGTTTTCCGAAATAAGTCAGGCTGAATATGACTGCGGTGACATTATCCGCCGTGTAATAGTTTATCTGAACGAAAATTATGTCGCTTCGCCGTCGCTTGACGAGTTATCGGATAAATTTTTCGTTTCAAAATACTATCTTTCTCACCGCTTCAAAGAATACACAAGAACAACTATCCACAACTATATTCTCATGAAAAAGATAAATCTTGCAAAGGAGCTTCTGAAAAACGGAAGCTCACCACAGATAGTAAGCGAGAAATGCGGCTTTTCCACTTATTCAAATTTCTACAAGGCGTTCGTTGCGCAAACCGGTATTTCACCGAGCAGCTATTGAAGGGTACTACGGCGTTACTTACGGCAAAAACCGCAAATAAAATGTCGGCTTCGCCATATGTAAAAACAGCCTACCGCTCGTTTGTAATGCGGCAGGCTGTTTGTGCATATTCAGACAGTCGGTCAATACTTCTTTATTGCATATCCATTTACCGTCGAGTTTTTTCACGAAAACTATTTAAGCTTTATGGGTCTGAGTATCTGATACCCCAGAACTTCGGGATAATGCCGCTGATAGCACTGGCAGATATCCTCGTTCCATTCGTATTTTCCGTTGCCGAATTGTCCGATATCAAAATTCCACGCAAGACCTTCCACCTTGCCCATTGCCTCGCCGTTATCCTTCAGATAATCAAACGGCGGGTGATAGAAAACAAGGTAATAGCTTGCGGGAAATTCCTTAAGCTCAAAGCCCTCGGGTATTTTCCCGCTGTAATCAAGGGGCACGCCCGTGCCATAAAAATACCTGCGTTCTCCGTTTGCTTTGTACCAGCCCGCCGTATGTCCCGTAACAATGATGTCGGATACGTTGCTCAGGCTGTCAATGATGCCGCAGACGGTATCACAGTCATGGTACTGCCAGAACTCCCCGTAATGCCTTGCGTTTTCCTCCCAAATACCGAGATACTTGTGCGCGGGAATAAATTCGACCTTTACGTGTGCTTCGATCGGAAAAGTATTGCTCATGGTTTTTTCTCCTTTCAGATTGCGGTAATGTTCGGGGCTGAGAACTACCTGCTTTATTGGAAGCGGGATAGGCACGGGTTCTCTCCGATAGGACGCAGGTGTGCACCCAAACGCCGCCTGAAAAGCTCTCGTCAGAGCCTCCTGCGAAGAATAACCGCACCGTACGGCAATATCTATGATACGTTCGTCCGTGTCCCGCAGAGCCAAAGCCGCAAGGGTAAGACGTCTGCCGGAAATGTAGTGCTTTAAGGTCATTCCGGTGATCTCATGAAAAAGGGTAGAGCAATAATATGGCGAATATCCGATATGCTCCGCAATCTGTATAAGCGACGGTTTTTCGCACAAGCTCTCCTCGATTCGGTCGATCATTTTTTGTATTGCCTCGTTCCATTCGTACAAGCAATTCACCTCCCTCTGTTAATATACCATATTTTAAAGGAGAAAATCTTGATTTAAGTTGCGGTTTTTATCGTTGAGAAATAAAAGCAACTGCGGTGTCCTGCTAAAGCGCCTGACACCGCAATCTTTTATGAAACGTTTGTACTCATTGGACAGCTTGGATCATCTGATACCGTACTTCTCGATAATATAGTCCATATCCTTGTCGCCGCGTCCCGATAGATTGATGAGTATAGAACCTCTGCCCATCTTCTCGGCGAGCTTCATTGCATAAGCTACGGCGTGAGAGCTCTCGATAGCGGGGATAATGCCCTCCAGTCTTGACAGCGTGAAGAACGCGTCGATAGTCTCTTCATCGTTGATAACGTCGTACTTTACGCGGTCAATATCGTGCAGGAACGCGTGTTCGGGTCCCGAGGACGGGTAGTCAAGTCCGCTCGCAACCGAGTAAACGGGCGCGGGGTCTCCGTTCTCGTCCTTGAGCATAATGCTGTTGAAGCCGTGCATAATGCCCTCCGAGCCGTAGGTCAGGCTTGCCGCGTGGTCTCCGAGAGCGGAACCTCTGCCGAGGGGCTCAACGCCGTAGATGTCAACGGGATCGTTCAGGAATCCCGAGAAGAAGCCCATAGCGTTCGAGCCGCCGCCGACGCAGGCTACTACCGCGTCGGGGAGCTCGCCCGTCATCTCGAGGAACTGCTCGCGCGCCTCAATACCGACAACGCTCTGGAAGTCGCGCACCATCATCGGGAACGGGTGCGGTCCCACTACCGAGCCAATGCAGTAAATGCATTCCTTGTAGTCTCTGCTGTACGCCGCGAAAGCCGCGTCAACGGCCTCCTTGAGCGTCGCCAGACCGTCCGTTACCTCGACGACGTTCGCGCCGAGTATCTTCATTCTCGCAACGTTGGGAGCCTGCTTCTTGATATCAACAGCGCCCATGTAGATATCGCATTCCAGACCGAAATACGCCGCCGCGGTCGCCAGTGCAACGCCGTGCTGACCTGCGCCCGTCTCGGCGATGACCTTCTTCTTGCC
>CAMWVP010000043.1 GCA_947177735.1 uncultured Clostridia bacterium | reverse complement strand
CAAGGACAACAATTTCTCGGGCAGGCACCGCATTGCCGCCAAAACAGCTCGGATGCTGCTGCCGAATTACATCGGCGCAACGGCTGTCGAGCAGCTCTCGGCGTGCAAGTTCGGCTATTTTTGCCGTTACGGGCTCGGGATCGCCGAGAAGAGCCGCCGCGATTTCAATATGGCGAAGCGCGGCGACGCAATACATTTCGTGCTCGAGAACGTCCTGCGCGATTACGGCGGCGACCCCGACGGCTTTTTCAAGCTCACGAGGGCGGAGCTGTACGCGCTTTCGCGGCAGCAGCTTGCCGAGTACTGCCGCCTTGAAACCACCAACGAGTTCGCCGACGACAGGCGCACGGAGTACCTCTTCAACAACATAGCCAACTCGGCTGCCGACGTGCTTATCACCGTGCAGGCGGAGTTTTTCGCGCGGCGCTACCGCCCGAAATTCTTCGAGCTCGACATCACGGACGGCGAGCCGAAGTACATTATCGACAACGAGCGCCCCGCAGCCGCCGATATCCCTCCCGCCGAGCTGTTCACGGACGAGACCGCCAAGCCCGACGCGCCCGCGCGGGCTGCCGAAAGCGCCCGCTACATCAAGACCGCGCCGCTGGTCATCAAGCTCGAAAACGGCATTGAGGTGACGGTGATCGGCAGGATAGACCGCGTTGATATGTTCGCCGAGGACGGAGATAAGGTATATGTGCGCGTGGTGGACTACAAGAGCTCCGTGCGCGAGTTCGATCTCAACAACACGCTGCACGGCTCGAATTTGCAGATGCTGCTGTATCTATTCGCGCTGTGCGACGCCAACAAGGACAACCCGACCCTTAAGCTCTGCCCGGGCGGCGTGAGCTACGCGCCGTCGCGCAACACCGGCGCTGTCGATGAGGAGTTGTCGCCGTACCGTATGCTCGCGATGAACTATCACCCGAACGAACTGCTGATAAGCGATGAGACGACTCGAATCGACCTTGACGGGTATCTCAATTTCGTGCTGGAAAAGATATCCTCCGAGGGTGAGCTTGACGAGAAAACAGCCGAAAAGATCAAGAAAGCGTTTCTTCCGAACGCACTCAACCAAGCCGACGCGGAATGCTTTGACAAGCTGCGCGGCGACCTGTTGGCGGCGGTCGGCGGTGAGCTGTCCAAGCTGTTTGACGGCGACGTCAGCGCGCTGCCGCTGGTCTGCACCGAGGCGCACTGCGACGTGAACGGAAAGACTACCAAGAAAACCAAAAACCCGTGCGAATACTGCCGTTTCGCGGACGTCTGCGGAAACGCGGGAGCGAACGCCGTAAAGGTTGAAAAGGCGCGCGCCTACGGCACCAAGACCGAGCCCGAGTGGCAGAACCCGTATATCGGAAAGGAGGGAGAGCATGCTTAATCCCGATCAGCTAAAGGCTGTCGAGTATACTCACGAGCAGCCCGCGGTCGTTACGGCGGCGGCAGGCAGCGGCAAGACGACGCTGCTTGTCGAGCGCGTTATCCGTTTGCTTTCGGATATGGAGCTCGGCATGAAAGCGGACTCGCTATGTGTTATGACGTTTACCAGAAACGCCACGCGCA
This sequence comes from uncultured Clostridia bacterium, assembly GCA_947177735.1. GTDB lineage: Bacteria > Bacillota > Clostridia > Oscillospirales > Ruminococcaceae > CAG-115. The sequence goes on along the minus strand of CAMWVP010000043.1, from coordinate 19,044 downwards.
GTCTGCGCGAGAAGCTCAACCGCGCTCTCTCCGAGCGTATCTCCGCGCTTTCCGAGGACGATTCGGAGCAAGCATCCGAACAGCGCGCCTATCTTAACGAGCAGATATTCGCGCTGCGGCAGGCATCCATTTCGACTATAGATTCGTTTTGTCTCAAGATGATACGCGAGAACGCGGAGGCGTTTGAGCTCCCCGTCAACTTCACCATCGCCGACGCTGCCAAGAAAACGGCATTGCAGTCTCAGGCGGTGAAGCTCGCGATGCAGGATTTCTACGATGAAACGCTCACGGGTGAGAGCGCGTTCTCCGAGAACGAGCGCAAAACGCTTTTCTGCACCTTCGGCTTTGAGAATGACAAGGAGCTTTGCGACGGCGTGATGAGCGCTGCCGAGGAGCTGTCCACCTACGCGGACGCGGAGGGCTGGCTCAGCGGTGCGGAGAGCGTGTACGAGAGCCCCGAGAGCCTGGAGCGCGAGTATCTAAAGCCGCTTGAAGAGCTGCTGCGTGGCAAGGTAAGGCTGCTGCGCAGCAGAGCCGACCTGTACGGCGACATCCGCGCGAACCTCGTGCCCGAGATACATGAGATACTCGACGGTCTCGAGCCGATAAAGAAGAACCAAAGCAAGATCGACAGCGCCAACAGGCTGCTGGGCGAGATAGTGCCTGATATTTTCGCGTATATGGACGAGGATATGCGGCGGCTCGAGGTCATAGAGAACGCGTTTTCGGAGTTCTCCGAAAAGCCGTCTCTGGAGCGGCTGAGCGGCTTTTTCGCGGCAGCGGAGAGCGTTTCCGAAAATCCCGTCGCGGTCAACTACAGCGCGGGCGCGCGAACCGTTTACAGGCGGCTGTTCACCGGCGCGAAAAACGCGTTCGCGGAGACGGTCGGTGATATCCTCGGGTACGCCGTGAGCAAGACCGCCGAGGAGGAGACATTCCCTGTTCAGCGCATCGCGGTGCTGTCGTTTATACGGCTGCTGCGCGTTTATCGCGGTCACCTCGCGGAGGCTAAGCGCTCGTCGGGGTGCGTGGACTTTTCGGATTGCGAGCTGATACTGCTCGAAAAGCTCCGCTCGGACGAGGAGCTCCGCAGTCAGCTCTCGGGGCGCTTCGGCTGCATTATCGTTGACGAGTTTCAGGACTCCAACGATATCCAGGCGGAGATATTCCGTCTGCTCGGAAACGGGCGGCTGTTCTATGTGGGCGATGTCAAGCAGTCTATTTACGCCTTTCGCGGCGGTAATCCCGGGATAATGGCGAAGCTCGCCGAGAACGAGGGCTTCACCGAACTGCCGCTGAACGTCAACTACCGCAGCAGACAAAGCGTCATGGACACGGTGAACGCTGCGTTCACGGGGCTTATGACTTCCGAGTGCGGAGGCGTGGACTACTCGAAAGGGCACGCCCTGCGAACGGGCGCTTCGTTTCCGGAGGTGCCCGACGAAAGCAAGTACTTTACCGAGATATACGCGCTCCAAACGCCTAAGGAAAGCGAGGACGACGAGCGCGATATGGCGTGCGCGAGATTTGTGGCGGCGAAGATAAAGGAGCTGCACGACGATGAAAACTTCCTCATCAGCAAGGACGGCGGACTCGGGCGGTGCGGATATTCCGATTTCGCGATACTGCTGCGCTCCAAGTCCAAGATAAGCCTTTACCGCACCGCGCTTGAGGAGTTCGGTATATCCTCGACTGCGCCCAAGGGCAGGAATTTTCTGGAATCCGAGGAGATCGTGCTCGTTATTAACTATCTGAAAGTGATAGACGACCCGCTTAAGAACGAGGAAGTGTTTAAGGTGCTGATGTCGCCGATCTACCGCTTTACCGCGGAGGAAACGGCGCAGATAAAGCTCGGTATCCTCGGCGCCGAGCTCAGCGAGAAGCAGGCGCGGAGCGTCGCCAAAAAGTGCCGACAGTATTCGCTGTACAACTGCATACGGATATGCGCAAAGCCGCTTGATCTCGCCGACTTTGACGTGAAGGCGGGCGGCGTTGTCGAGCGCGCCGTAAGCCCGAAACTCGCGCGTTTTATCGCCGACCTCGACGCGTTCCGGTATTGTATGAGCACGGGCTCGCTCGACAACCTTATCCGAAAGGTCTATGAGGATACCGACGTGATCTCGATCGTCGCGGCGTTCGAGGACAGCGCTCAGCGCGTTTCCAACGTCCGTGCGCTGCAGCGGCTCGCGTCGGACTTCACCGTTCGCGACGGCGGCAGTCTTAGCGATTTTCTGCGTTTCCTCGACAGGGCGCGCGATAACTCGCAGAGCGGTATCGAGGAGGCGGCGCGTCCCGAGGGCGCGGCGGATTCCGTGCAGATAATGACCTTCCACGGCAGCAAGGGCTTGGAGGTTCCCGTCTGCATAATGGCAGAGCTTCAAACGCCTATGAACGGCAGGGATTTTTCGGGAACTATGCTGATAAACCGCGACAAGTTCATCGCGCTGAAACACGTAGACATCAGGAAGCGTGTGAAAAGCAAGACCTTTGCTTATAATTCACTTTCGCGCATTATAAGGCAAAGGCAGTGCGGCGAGGAGCTGCGGCTGCTGTACGTCGCGATGACGAGAGCCCGGGAAAAGCTGATAATGACGGGCAAGTTCGCTCTCGGCGACGATCTGAGGCTCGATCCCGACGCATCAGGCGAGGTTTTTGAAAAGTCCGCGCCGTTCAAGTGGGTGCTCGGTTCGCTGCTGAGATACGCCCCCGAGGACGCGCTGCTCGGAAAGGGAGCTGCGGATTTCGTGCTGGATGGCATCGGCTGCCGTATCCGCGAGGTCACCGCAGACGGCTCGGCGCCGACTGTCGAGATCGCCGAGGAAGAACGTTTCGATATCCCCGACGAGGAAGCGGAGGAGCTGACTGCGCTTATGAATGAGCGCTATCCCTACGCCGACGAGACGCGCCAACAGGCGAAATTCACCGTTACGGAGCTTGCGCACAAGAAATCGGTGCGCCCCGTGAACCTGATAAAGCCGAGCTTCGCGAGCGGCGGTAAGCCCTCGGGAACCGAAAAAGGCAACGCGTATCACCACGCGATGCAGTTTATCCCGTTTGAGAGCCTGAGCGACTTCTCCGATGAGACGGTCGCCGAGGCGGTAAGAGCGCTCGCTGAGAGCGGTAAGATCACCGAGCGCGAGGCGGGGATCGTCGAGCCCGCGCATATTGCCGGGTTCTTCCGCGGCAGTCTCGGGCAGCGTATGCTGAAAAGCTCCGAAATACGGCGCGAGCAGCCGTTCTACGCCGAGATATGCGGCAGAGACGTCGGCGAGGACTACGACGGCAGGATAAGCGTTCAGGGGCAGATAGACCTCTATTTCGTCGAGGAGGACGGAATCGTCGTGGTCGACTACAAGAGCGACACCGTGACCAATCTCGAGGAGGAGCGTGAAAACTACGCCAAGCAGGTGAAGATATACAGCAAGATACTCCCCGAGTTCACGGGAAAACCTATAAAGGAGATGTATTTGTACGCGTTTCTCGCGGACAAGGCGATTGAGATATGAGAAAGCTGATCATGTGGGTAGCGGCGGCGCTGACGTTTATGGTTACGGGCGCGGCGGCTTTTGCGGAGAACACGGGCTTCGCCGACGAAAACGCGGTCGTCAACGCCAAAACGCCGTATGACAAGAACTATGTAAAGATACTCTGGAGCACTCCTGAGGCGGAGACTGCGGGAGTGCCGCTCGTCGACGGCGACTTCCTGTTGATGCCGACGCTGAACAAGGTCAACAAGCTCGCGCAGAAGGACGGCAAGCTTGTCTCATCCGCGGAGTTCGACGAAAAGGTCTCGGAGAATTGCAGCGGTGCGGTGCAGAACGGCGTTCTCGTGCAGCCGACGCGTACCGGGGTCTTCGTTGTGAACACCGAGGATATGCGGATACTCTGTTCCGCGGAGTTTGGCGAGATAGTCACGGATGTAGCTCTGTTCGGCGATTTCGCGTACTTCGGCGTTAAAAACGGCGATACGCATAAATACGTCTGTGCAAACTTTACCGACGGGCTGAAAATCGTCTGGGAATACACGGCGGACAATCCTGTGACCCCGCCGTCGCTGTTCGGGGAATATGTTCTTTTCGGGTCGGGGGAGAGCCTTATCGCTCACCATTACAAAACCGACGACTTCGCCGAAAACCCCGTCGGCGCGGAGATAACCGCCGTTTTCGCCGGCAAGTACGCGGTGTTTATGTCGGGCGCGGACGGCAATATGTACAAGCTCCGCCTTACGGACGAAGGCAAGACCGAGGAGGAAACGCTTACGAAATGCGAGCTCGGCGGCGAGCTTACCGCTCCCGCGGAACTTAACAACCGCGTATACGTCGGCTCCGACGAGGGCTTTTTCGTACTGGACGGACTGAATATGGAGGTCGTAAAGGCGTTTCCGGAGCTGAAACATTCCACGGCTCCGTTTATCTGCACGGGCAGAGGTCAACGCGCCTACACCGCCGTTCCGCATACGGAAAGCAACGGCGATAAGCGCTGGTATCTGTACAATATACTCGACGGCGACGACGGGCAGATAACTCTTTCTGAGGTAGCCAAGATAATCGATTACACCGGCGGCAGGTCGGCGGTTTCACCGGACGGCACGATGTTCTTCCGTGACGCGTTCGGACGGATCTGGGCGATCGCGGAGAGCGAAACGGACGTGATAATGGTCGTCGTCAAGGTGATAGCGACTATCGGCGTTCTCGTTATGATAATATTGATATTACGCGCGTGGGTCAAGACGCACAGCGCGAAAAAACCACCGCAGTACTAAGAGCCTGTTCAGTATCTCGAGGCACACAGCTTTCTTGCAGCTTTTGCGTATTTCTTCGTTGTTTTTTCTTGAAGTACATACAGTACACGCATTATGCCTTCGGCAAAACGCTGCGAAAAAACGCCTCGAAATCCACAAAATCTGCTGCGAAATCCGCGTACCTCGAGATACTGAACAGGCACTAAGGAGGAAGAAAATGGATATTTTACTGAAAAACGACAACTGTACCGCAAAGATCATCTCTAAGGGAGCAGAGCTGAAGTCCCTCACCGTGGGCAGGCGCGAGCTGATGTGGCGCGCCGATCCCGCGTTCTGGGGCAAGACCTCGCCGCTGCTCTTCCCGATGATAGGAACGCTGAGAGACGGGAAAACGCTCATCGGCGGCAGGGAGTTCAAGATCACCAAGCACGGCTTTGCGCGCGATCTGGAGTTGATGCCCGAGAACGTAAACGGCACCTCCGTGACGTTCTCGCTTGAGGCGAGCGATTACACGCGGGAGATGTTCCCGTTCGAGTTCCGTTTTACGGTGACGTACACGCTGAAATCAGACGGAATAACTGTCACCTACCGCGTAAGAAACTGCTCGGAGGAGCCTATGCCGTTCTGTATCGGCGCGCATCCCGCGTTCGCGTGCGAGGGCGATTTTACCGATTACCGCCTCGAATTCGCCAGGCCCGAGACCGCCGCGGTGCCGAATTACAACCTCGAGACGGGCTTGCACGAGGAGAACAACCGCCGCCCGCTTCTGGACGGAGAGACGGTGCTGTCGCTGAAGCACGAGCTGTTCTATGAGGACGTGTGCTACTTCGACAAGGTAACGTCGCGCTCCGTGATGCTGCTCGACAAGAGCAACAAGGGAGTGCGCGTGGACTATCCCGACTTTACGAGCCTCGGCGTATGGCAGGCTAAGGACGCGCCGTTCTTATGCATCGAGCCGTGGTGCGGGTCGGCGGATTTCGACGACTGCACGGGAGTGTTCGCCGAAAAGCGCGGCGCGGTAACGCTCGGCAGCGGCGAGGAAAGGGCGTTCACATATTCGATCTCGGCGATAGGCTGAGCATAGTACGTCAATTTCAAAGATAAGGAAACGCTTATTTGATCCGTCCGTAGAAAAAGTACTTTTTAATAAAAACAGCCTTGTTTTTTGCGATTCTCCCCGCCGCCGGCGGGGAGAACCGCGGGCTTATATACAGTCTGAATCAGTGGTTCCGTAATTACCAATAAATACCATATTCGTAAGAGCCGGAACTTTGAACCGCCCGAATACCGTAAAACCGTTTTGCAAAGGCTTTTCCGAAGTAACTTTCACACGGTTTGCACATAAAAAACTATTGACAAGGTGCTAAAATAAGGTATAATAAATATAGAGGATAAGATAAAGCTGCTGTTGCTGCGGCTTTTAGGCAGACGGTTGATCGGATGGATCCGGCAATATGAAAGAAGGGGTACATATGAAAGCGACCAATAACAATACGTTGATGGTGCAGGGAAACGATTCTATCACGAGCGTGAACGAAGCCAGCTATCTGTTTGGCGCTTACGTTTGCCGGGAGTTAGAGCGTATCGGAATGCGTTATTCCTATCGCCATGTAATGAAACCGCTTATGGAAAATGACAGTCTGACGCAGCTTGAGCTGGTGAAGATCACTAATCTTAAGGCGCCGACTATAAGTATCACTCTGCGCAATATGGAGCGCGAGGGTATCGTTCGCCGTGAGAAGAACGACAACGACCGCCGCGAGACGCACGTTTTCATTACCGAGAAAGGTAAGAAGATGTACGCCAAGGTGCTTACCGCTCTTGAAAAGGCCGAGAAGGCAATGCTTAAAGGTGTGAGCGAGGAGGAGCTCAGCGCGCTCCGTTCCACTCTTGAGAAGATGAGCGATAACCTTCGCAGCGAAATGAAGTGATTTTTTGACGATCCAAAAGGGGGCTTTTTCAAGCCCCCTTTTTGTGTTTAATTCATATTGACTTCTCTGAGCCGCTTGTCAAATTCCGCGACGGGTATGGGCTTGGAGTAGAAGAATCCCTGCGCCGAGTCGCAGCCGCATTCGCTGAGGAACTCCGCCTGCTCTACCGTCTCTACGCCCTCCGCGATGATATCCAAGCCGATATCCTGCGACATCGAGATGGTGTGTTCGATTATCTTACGTCCGCGCGCCGACTCCATAAACTCCGAAAGGAAGCTGCGGTCGATCTTGAGTACGTCAAACTGCGTGGTTTTAAGCATATTAAGCGACGAATACCCCGACCCGAAGTCGTCCATCAGCATGGTGAAACCCGCGTCCTTCATACGCTTTACAATGTCCTCAACGCCCGAGCCGTCGATCGATTCCGTGATCTCCAGCTCAAGAAGCGAGATCGGAACGTCATACCGTTTAAGCAGTTCCTCTATCTTCTCAACAACGTCATAGCTCTTAAGGTACTCGCGGGAAACGTTCACGGATATCGGAACGGGCGGCATGCCCTCGTTTATCCAGCTGCGTATGCGCTTGCACGCCTCCTCCCAGATGAACGTGTCGAGCTTCAAAATGAAGCCGTTCTCCTCGAAAACGGGGATAAAGTCGGCGGGGGAGATCATACCCTTGGTCGGGTGCTGCCAGCGCGCCAACGCCTCCGCACCGATTATCCTGCCCGTTTTGATGGAGTGCTTGGGCTGCAGGTACATCAGAAACTCGCCGTTCACGAGCGCCTTGTGCATATCGTCCTCGATCTCCTGTTTTTTCTGGAGTTTGGACTTCATATTGCTGTTGTAGAAGCCGATATTCTCGAGCGCGCTGCCCTTTATCGACTGCCGCGCGAGGGTAGCGTTGTCGCCGTGGCGGCGCGTGTGGGCGGTCCTGTCCTAGACAACCGACACGCCGAACACCAGCCGGTAGTCCATACCGTTGTAGCCGCAAAGCATACTTTCGATCTTGCGGATAAACGCTACCAGGTCATCGCGCGTATCGAACGTCGTGACTATCATAAACACGTCCGCTGTGAGGCGGCAGTAGGGCTGTTCCTCGGAGCAGACAAGCGCCAGCGAATCGCTGAAGAACTGCAAAAGCTCGTCTCCGACCTCCACGCCTAAGGTTTCGTTTATCAGCTTAAAGCGCTCTACGTCAAACTGTATGAACGCGATGTTCTTGTCGGGATTGGCTTTTATCGTGTTCTGGCAGCGCTTTGTGAACAGCTTCGGATTCTTATCCGAGGTGAAGTATGTCAGCACGTCGCGGTCAAACTGCTCCTTGAGCGAATACGGACGCAGATTGAAGTGGATATCGGTGATCTTATTGTTGTCATCGCGCATAAAGAGCGCGAACAGGTGGCACATCACGAAGTCGCGGCTGCCCGGTATCTTTATCGAAACGTCGGTCGCGGCGCTGTTGCTTGAGATACCCGACAGGATCCCGCTCTGTATCTTTGCGCAGAACACATCGAAAAGCGGCAGCGACTGCTCGTCGACCATACCGCTCTCGCGGATGTAGTAGAGGGGATCGTCGACGCCCTCGGGGAACAGCGTCGACGTGAGCTGTATCATCACGTTTTCGCGCGGCGACCAGTAGAAATGTATGGTATCCTCATCCGCCCGCATCATAGAAACAAGCTTCTCTGCAAAGCTGTCGGGGATATTGACTGACATCAGTCATCGCCTCCTTCACTTAAAAAGCGATATTTTAAGTAATTTAAGTAAACAATTCACTAACCCATATAGAATATGCAATATTATATCTCTGTAATTATAACATATTTTTTCAAAAATTGCAAGCGTTTTTGTGAAAATATAACAAAATAATTTTATTTCGCAATAACGCTCATCGGTTTTCTCTTAATTCTTGACAATGAAAAGAAAATGTGATACAATAAAAGTGTGTTTACCATATTTAAATATGTGAGATATTGCACATATTTTTACGGTAATGGGAATAATTGTAACCTGTCGGAGAGACCGCAGGATCTCGGTTCCGAAAAGAGGGTGTGCTTTTTGGCGGTAAAAATAAAGGTGTTCCTGTACTATACGGGCTTCTGGATAGTGTTTGCGGCAGTGTGCATGATCATGTTCGCGATGCTCTTCGCTGCCGTTATGGGCGTGCCTTTCGGACTGATGATGTCGATAATGGGCGTGGCGGTGATGGTGTTCCGCGCGGACTTCGTGATCTCGGAGATGTCGCCGCAGCTTATGCTGTTTACGGGGCTGGCGGGCGCGTTCTTTACGGCGTTCCTCGGGCTTCTGGCGGTGAAAATGGGCTTCGCTGTGTCAAGGCTGTTTCTGAGGATTAAGCGGCGCTGCGACAGGCTGAGAGATTGGTAATATGGAAAAAATCGTTAATAGACTTCTTGGCGTTACGTTCGTGCTTGCGCTGCTGTTCGGCGCGGGTGCGTATATGTTCAGAGATTCCGAGCACGACACAATCGCCGAGGGCGAGCGTGAATTCGATCTGTGCGAGTATATAGACGTCGATCTGCAGCGGCTTGACGTTACGGTGATACCGTATGACGGCGAGGAGCTGCGCGTGAAATACAAAAACGACCTGCCGTTGTTGTTCGAGCTCGGCGACAACAAGCTTTCGATAACGGAGAGCACCGAGTTCGTGGTCTCGCTTTTCGCGGGGCAGGAGAGCGAATTCGGACTGTATCTGTATCTGCCGAAGGTGAGCTTCCGCGATGTAAAAATAAATACGGGGCAAGGCATTGTAAGGATAGGCAGGGTGGACTGTCGGAAGCTGACCGTCCTTACCGAGAGCGGCGATATACTGTGCGACGATATGGTCTCGCTGTGCAGGCTGACGACCTCGAGCGGGCATATCTCCGTCGGCTTCGAGTATATCGTGGACGGCTGTGAGATACTTTCGCGGCGCGGGAACGTCGATATGACGCTGCCGCCCGAGAGCTCCGTCGCCGTGGATTTCCGGACGGATACCGGCGAGTGCGAGACCGATCTGTGGAGCGGAAAGGTGCGCGGCAGCTACGTGTACAGCTTCAACGGCGGCAGTAGATCGATCACCGCGACAGTGGAAAGAGGCGTTTTGACGATCGGATGATTCCCGTGCCCGAGGGCGCGGTTATAGAAAGGATAAAGAAAATGAAGCATTTTAATCAGACCCTGACGGTCACAACGGACGAACCCGAGCAGTTCCTGAACCTCTCATACGAGGTGGAGGAGTGCGTGCGCAGAGCGATGGTGAGCGACGGGATATGCGTTGTGATGTCGCAGCACACCACTGCTTCCGTTTTCCTCGAGCACGACAATGAGAACCTCTACAGGGACTGGGAGCGTATGCTGAAGAAGCTCTCCGACGGCGATTCCGAATACAAGGTGGACTATGTGAGCTCGGGCAAGGCGCACCTTAAGAGTATGGTAATGGGCGCTTCCGTATGCATTCCCATCACCGATGGGAAGCTCGATCTCGGCCCGCGTCAGTACATAATGTACGGCGATTTTGACGGTCAGCGTGAGAAGAATGTTGTTGTAAAGATAATCGGAGAATAATGACAGGAAAGATTTTAACTAAAATATCGGCTTTTTTTGCACGCAATAAGTCGTACTTTATTGCCGCGGCAATACCGCCGGCGATACTTTTCGTCGCTTACGCGATATTCGGCGTTGCGCCTTTCGGGGAGCATTCGGTGCTGTGCCTTGATCTTAACGCGCAGTATGTGTACTACTTCGACTATATGTACGACGTTTTCGCTGGCAAGGAGAGTATTTTCTATTGCTGGAGCGGATCGCTTTCGGGGGAGTTTTTCGGGCTGTTCGCGTACTACCTCGCAAGCCCGTTCAACCTGATAGTGTGGCTGTTCCCGAGAGGGAACATCACCGAGGGCATAATGGCTATGCAGCTCGTAAAATGCGCTGCGGTGAGCGTTTCCGCGGCGTTTATGCTGAAACGGCGGCGCGGCTTCTCGGAGTACACGACCGTGCTGTTTTCGGTGATGTACGCGCTTTCGGGCTATTTTACATCGCAGTCCGTCAATCCTATGTGGCTGGACGGGCTTATCGCGCTGCCGCTCGTGCTTACGGGCGTGGAGCGCGTCTGCGACAAACGAAAGTTTATGCTGTATACGCTGTCGCTGGTTTATATTTTTGTCGCGAATTTCTACATCGGCTATATGGTCGGCATATTTTCGGCTATCTATTTTGTTTACTACCTTGCATCGGGAAAGTCGGTCAATAGGGGCTTTTTCGGATATTTCAAGTCGACGGTGCTGTACGGCTTCTCGTCGGTCGCGGGCATATTGTCGAGCTGCTGGATCGTTCTGCCCGTATACAAATCGTTGTCCAACGGCAAGCTCGGCTTCGGCGATCCCGACTACACGCCGAAGGAGAACTTCAACCTCGCCGACTGCCTCATCAAGCTGTTTCCGGGAACATACGACACGATACGCCCCGAGGGTCTGCCGATGCTGTATTGCGGAACGGTCGCGCTCATCTTCGCGGCGGTGTACTTCGTGTTCCGTAAGATACCTCTAAGGGAACGCGTCGCGGGCGGCTTTTTGCTTGGAGTAATGGCGCTTTCGATGTATATCAAGCCCGTTGATATGTTCTGGCACGGCGGTCAGGTGCCCGTATGGATGCCGTTCCGCTATTCGTTCATCATCTCGTTTCTGATGATACTGTTCGGCGCGGAGGCGTTCGAGCGGATATCCTCGGTGCGTATGAAAACAATAGGCGCGGTGTTCGCGGTGCTGCTGGGAGTGCTGCTTTTGTCCGATTACAACGCGGGAAACGAGCGCTTCGACACCACGCTCGTGATCGTTATCCCGCTTGCCGCTCTCGCCGTTACGGCAGCCGCGGTCGCCGCGTTCAAGGAACACAGCCGCTCATATCTCGCGCGCGGTCTGTTCGCGGTGCTGATATGTGGCGAGCTGCTGGCAAATACGGTCGTTACTTTGTTCAAGACGCACAAGGATATCTACTACTCCACGCGCGAGTCATACGTCGACGAGATACCGCCCACGCGCGATATCTCCGAGCAGCTCCACGAGCGGGACGGCGGATTCTACCGCACCGAAAAGACCTATCACCGCTGCGTGAACGACACCATGGCGGCGCGTATGTACGGAATGTCGCACAGCACGAGCACGTTCAACGCCAAGGTCATCGCGCTGCTGAAGAAGCTCGGCTACGGCGCGCGGGAGCATTACTCGCGCTATGACGGCGCCACGATGCTTACCGATGACATTTTCGGCGTGAAGTACGTGCTGTCGAAGTATTCGGGTCTGCTGCCGTATACCGATACGGTGCCCGTCGAGAACGAGCTTGGCGTGACCGTCTACGAGAACACCGACGTTTTCCCGATCGCCTATCTGGCGGACAGTGGTCTTGTCGGCGCAGAGCTTAGTGGAGAGCTGCCATTCGATGTTCAGACGCATCTCGCCTCACTGATAACGGGCACCGGCGAGGAGATCTACGGGCGCATTAACAACTACACGTTCAACTGCGACAACATCAACATCGGCTCGACCACCGACTCCCACTCCTCCTACAAGAAGCGCAACGAGAACAACGACGCGTTTATCTCCTACACGCTCACAGCCGTTCACGACGGCGCGGCGTATATGTATCTGCCGACAAAATACGAGCGCGAGTGTCTGCTTTATGTCAACGATACCTACATCAAGGAGTATTTCTGCAAGGAGAACCACAGCATCGCCTATCTCGGGACTTACGCAGAGGGCGACGAGTTCACAGTAAAGCTCAAGCTCCGCGAGGACGCGGTGTATATTGAGTCGGCGACGTTCTTCTATCTCGACGATGAGGCGCTGGAGGCGTTTAACGGGCGTGTTTGGGCTATGAACCGCGACACCTCCGTAACGCGCACGGGCGGCTCGTCTCTCAGGGTCGAGGTGAATGCCGCCGAGGATTGCGCGCTGTTCACCTCGATACCGTTCGAGGAGGGCTGGACGGCGTATATCGACGGCATTGAGCGAACCGTGCGCCCGGCTGTCGACGACACGCTGCTCTGTCTCGAGATACCCGAGGGCAGGCATACCGTGGAGCTGAAGTTCTTCCCCGCGGGTCTGAAAGCGGGTCTGACGCTGACGGGCAGCGGCGTGCTGCTGCTCGTGATAATGGTGATTGCGCAGAAGCTCGGGGAGCGCTCCGAGGATGACGAAGAGTATGACGAAGAGTACGATGAAGAGTATGGCGGGTACGAGGATACCGAAGAGGACGATCACGATGACGCTTCAACAGATCAAATACGCGATAACGGTAGCCGATAAGGGCTCGATGAGCAAGGCGGCGGACGTTCTTTTCGTCACACAATCCGCTCTGTCCAGCGCCATTCGCGATCTGGAGACGGAAACGGGCGTGACGATATTCCTCCGCACGGCAAAGGGCGTTACGCTTACACCCGACGGAACCGAGTTTCTGATGTACGCCGACAGGGTATACCGACAGTACGAGCTGCTTCGCGAGAAATACGGCGAAAACGGTAGCGTAAAGCGGAAATTCGGCGTTTCGACGCAGCACTACGCTTTCGCGGTAAAAGCGTTCGTCGAGATGGTCAAGCGATTCGACACGCTGAACTTCGATTTCGCGATACGCGAGACCAAGACCCTTGAGGTCATATCCGACGTCGGCAGTATGAAAAGCGAGGTCGGGATATTGTACAAAAGCGCGTTCAACGGGAAGATCATCGACCGTATGCTCGCCGAGAACGGGCTGGAGTTCTTTCCGCTGATAAACTGCCAAGCATACGTTTATATGTGGAAGGATCACCCGCTGGCGGGGGAGAAGTCGCTGTCGCTCGGGCAGCTCAGCGCTTATCCGTGCCTGTCGTTCGAGCAGGGCGACGGCGTGGCTTCCTACTTCGCGGAGGAGATACTCGGCGACAGGGAATACCCGCGCGTGATCAGGAGCAGCGACCGCGCCACGCAGCTCAATCTTATGGTCGGGCTGAACGGCTACACACTTTGCTCGGGGATCACTTGCGAGGAGCTGAACGGCGGCGAGTACGTCACGGTGCCGTTCCGAGAGGACGAGGAGAACCAAAATCCCGTGATGGAGATAGGCTATATCTGCAAAAAGTACAATCCGCTGTCGGATATTGCAAGCGTTTACATTGATGAAGTGAAGAAATATTTAAAGGCAGGGAGCTGATCCCTGCCTTTTGTTCCGTTAAGCCGTTTCCGCGGCGTGCCGTTTGAGCAGCACTTTCATCTGTTCGATGATGTGCTTCTTGTCGGCCAGTCCTTCGGAGAACGCCGTCGCGCCGCCCGCTGCCGTACCGAGCATAAGGGCATATTCAAAATCCACATCTTTGTCGAGTATGCCAGAGACGAACCCCGCGACCATCGCGTCACCCGCGCCGACCGAGTTCACCACGCTGCCCTCGCAGGCTGCGCAGTACCGCACGTCGCCCTGCGAATCAAGCAGCAGCGCTCCGTCTCCCGCCATAGAGACGAGCACGTTCTGCGCGCCCATTTCCTGCAGATGCTGCGCGCAGATAATCACCTCGTCGCGCGAGGTCGGCTTTTCGCCGAATATCTCCCCGATCTCGTCAAGATTGGGCTTGATAAGATAGGGCTTGTACTTGAGCGTTTCGGTCAGCAGCTCGCCCGACGCGTCGATGACCGTTATCACCTTTTTTGCAGAGACATATTCCAGTATCTGTTCGTAGATATTCGACGGCAGACTGCTCGGAACGCTTCCCGCAAGCACCAGCACGTCGCCGTTTTCCAAGTCCTCAAACCGCTCGAACAGCTCTTTGAGCGCCTTATCCGATATCACGGGACCGTTCGCGTTGAGCTCCGTTTCGCCGTCCGACTTCAGCTTTATGTTGATGCGCGACAGACCGCTTTCGAGATGCACGAAATCTGCGTCGATGCCGTGCTCGCGGACGCTCTGCTCGATAGCCTCGCCCGTGAAGCCCGCGACGAAGCCCATGGCACGTGACTCCACGCCCAGCTCCGACAGCACCATCGACACGTTGATGCCCTTTCCGCCCGCCTGAACGAGCGCCTTTTCGATCTTGTTTACCTCGCGGAACTTCATATTATTGACAAATACGACATAGTCCAGCGCGGGGTTGAATGTAACCGTATAAACCAAAAATAAGTCACCTCTTGCAGCGCAAAGCAGACCGCTTTGCATAGTTGTACATATACATTATAGCACATTTTAGAAATTTTACAAGTTATTTTTTTCCAATAATAACAATTTTGCCTTTTTTACGGTTCAATTTTTTATATAATAATTTATGTAGAATGACGAAAAGTTGAATTTGGTACTTGAAAAAAAGTTTGAAATATGGTATAATAATACAGTTAAGGCTATGAAACCCGCCGATCAGACGTCGCCGATTAAGTTTTGGCTATTGTTGTTCCGGTTAAATATTTCCTGCTTCACGCGGTTTTCCCCGCCGGAGGTAGGGAAAACCGCATAAAAGCCTTGAAACTCATAATATTTAACCGGCGGAGCGATAATTCTGTTTGAGCTATCTAAGGAGATTTTTTTATGATACAGTATGATGAGATAAGACTTGCCATGGAGGCGCTGGAGCCGCAGCTCGAGGAGCTTCGCGGAGCGCTGAACCTCGACGGCATAAGGATAAAGCTCGACGAGCTCGAGATGAAGACCACCGAGCCGAGCTTCTGGGACGACCCCGAGAAATCGCAGGGCATCTTACAGCAGATAGGTCAGTACAAGCAGACCATCAGCGGCTTTGAAAAGCTCAGCACCGACCGCGAGGACGTTCTCGCGATGATAGAGCTTGCCGAGGAGGAGAACGACGAATCCATGGCAGAGGAGGTAAGCGCCCTCGCCGAGACGGTCAAGTCCGCCTATGAGGAGCAGAAGCTCGCTACGCTGCTTACCGGCGAATACGACAACTCCAACGCGATACTGTCGTTCCACGCCGGCGCGGGCGGCACCGAGGCGCAGGATTGGGTGCAGATGCTGATAAGAATGTACACAAAATGGGCGGACAGCCACGGCTTCAAGACCGAGGTGCTGGATATCCTAGAGGGCGATACGGCGGGCATAAAGAGCGCGTCTATCCATATCGAGGGCTACAACGCCTACGGGTTCCTTAAATCCGAGCACGGCGTGCACCGCTTGGTACGCATTTCGCCGTTCGACGCGTCGGGCAGACGGCAGACGAGCTTCGCTTCCGTCGAGGTAATGCCCGAGCTTGAAAAGGACGTTTCGGTCGAGATACGCCCAGAGGATATCGAGATGGAAGTGTACAGAGCAAGCGGCGCGGGCGGTCAGCACATCAACAAGACCAGCTCGGCGGTGCGCCTTATCCACAAGCCGACGGGCATTGTGACAGCCTGCCAGACCCAGCGCTCGCAGGTGCAGAACAAGGACTTCGCAATGAAAATGCTGATGTCGAAGCTCGTGCAGATCAAGGAGCAGGAGCATCTCGACAAGATATCCGACATCAAGGGCGAGCAGCTTAAGATCGAGTGGGGCAGCCAGATACGCTCCTACGTATTTATGCCGTACACCCTCGCGAAGGACGTGCGGACGAAGTGCGAGAACGCGAACATAAACGCGGTTATGGACGGCGATATCGACTGCTTTATCAATGCGTATTTGAAGGCTAAGAATTTAGGCGAGATTTGAGGAGGTGATAATATGATAAAACAATTTTTTGTGATCCTCGTGGGTACGGTAGCAGGACAGCTTTTGTGGGATCATGTGATCAAGCCTAAGCTTGATGAGAACGATAACAAAAAAGATAAGTAAAGCAGGCTCCCCGCCGTTACCGACGCGGGGAGCTTTTGCGGCAGAGGCGATCAAATGAACAAGAACGATATTATAGACCTCGAAATAACCGCGCTTACAAGCGAGGGAAGCGGCATTGGCAGAGCTGACGGAATGGCGGTGTTCGTGCCGTTTACGGCGGTCGGGGACGTTATTTCCTGTCGTGTCGTCAAGGTGCTGAAAAGCTACGCGTACGGGAGGGTCGAGCGGATCATAACGCCCTCGCCCGACCGTGTGGATAACGACTGCCCCGCGTTCGGCAAGTGCGGCGGCTGCGTGTACAGACATATTACCTACCCCGCCGAGCTTGCCGCAAAGGAGCAAATAGTCCGTGACGCTTTTGAACGACTCGGCGGATTCTCGCTTAGCAGCGCGGCATCCTTGCCGCGCTTTGGCGAGAACCCTTCCGACATCCCTGTCGGCGGTTTATTGCCCGAATTTCTCCAGATATGCGGCAGCGATAATGTTGACGGCTACCGCAACAAGCTGCAAATGCCCCTTGCCAAAACGGACGGAGGAGATATCGTGAGCGGCTTCTTTTCCGAGAGGAGCCACCGCGTCGTGCCCGTGGAGCACTGCCGTTTGCAGCCCGAGCGCTTCTCGGAGATGGTCGGCTTCATTAAGGAGGCGCTTAGGGAGCTGAAGATATCCGTATACAACGAGAGCACTCACGAGGGCGTTTTGCGGCACATCTTCCTGCGGCGCGGGCATTACAGCGGCGAGGTCTGCGCCGTGCTTGTCGCGAGGAGGAAAACTCCCGAAATGACGAAGCTCGCGGCAGCGCTGACCAAACGATTTCCCGAGATAACCGGCGTGGTGCTGAATATCAACCCCGACCGCACCAACGTGATCCTCGGCGAGCGCGATATATTGCTCTCAGGCAGGGCGGAGATACGCGATGAAATGTCCGGGGTAAAGGTGGAAATCTCCCCCAAGTCGTTCTATCAGGTGAACACTCCCGCTGCCGAAAAGCTGTACGGACAAGCTGCCGAGTTCGCCGAGCCGCGCGGAAAGACTATCCTCGACCTGTACTGCGGCGCGGGAACGATAGGGCTTTCAATGGCAAACGAGGCAAAGAAGATAATCGGCGCGGAGATAGTCCCCGAGGCGGTTGAGAACGCCAAGCGAAACGCGCGCGGCTTCTCTAACGCGGAGTTTATCTGCGCGGACGCGTCAAAGGCAGCCGAGGAGCTTGCGGAAAAGGGTATTTCTCCCGATGTGATAGTGCTTGACCCGCCGCGAAAGGGCTGCGGCGAGGAAACGCTCTCGGCGTGCGTGAAGATGAGCCCGAAGCGTATCGTAATGATATCCTGCAACCCCGCGACCGCCGCGCGCGACTGCAAATTCCTAGCTGCAAACGGGTACGCCGTCGAGAGAATCAGGGCGTTCGACCTGTTCCCGAGGACAAGGCATGTGGAGTGCGTGGTGCTGATAACAAAAATTCATTGAGGAGAATTGAAATGAAAAGAATTTGCGCTTTGATTATTGCGGCAGTATTGACCTTATGCACGGGCTGCTCGTCGGACAAGCGGTCTGTTTCCGATGAAGCTTTTGAAGCGAGGACGGCGCTGTATACGGAGTTCACTGAGGATCAGATGGTCGTATTCCCCGATAATTACGCGGGGTGCTATTTTGACGACGCCGGAAAAAAGCTGGTGGTAAATATTGTCGGTGACACATCGGAGTATGAGTTCCTGAGAGAAAACTACAAATGTGTTGAGCTAAGGCAAGTCGAGAAAACTTTGTCGGAGCTTGAAGATATGGTCGAGCAGCTTGAGGGCGAGGTCAAGGAGGCATTCCCCGAGCTTGATTATGTGCGCGGAGAGGCAAACGAGGAGCTTAATTGCGTGACGATCAGACTTGACGATTCCGTTATCGATGATGCGGAGCTTATGGAAAAACTGAACGCAAAATTTGACGGCTATCCGCTTGTGTTTAAGGGATACCATGTGGTTCATTTATTATAACGATAACGGAGGTACATATGATAGGTCTTGGAACGCTGATAAACTGTGCGGGGATAATCCTCGGCGGTATCATCGGCTTTCTTTTCGGAAAATATATGCCCGAACGCGTGCGTTCCGGACTGAATATGGCGTGCGGGATAACGGTGCTGTTTATCGGCATTTCGGGCGCTATGGAGCAAATGCTGCTCGTTGGCGGGAAGTCTATGTTCGTGGTGATATGTATCGCGCTCGGGGCGCTCATCGGCGAGCTGATCAATATCGAGGGCTGGTTCGAGAGGTTCGGCGAGTGGCTCAAGGTCAAGACGGGCAACGCCAAGGACAAGGACTTCGTGAACGCGTTCGTCACCGCCTCATTCACGGTGTGCATAGGCGCGATGGCTATCGTGGGCGCTATCGAGGACGGGCTGACAGGCGACTTCTCGATACTCGCGACCAAGGCGATACTCGACCTGATAATAATCATCGTGATGACCTGCTCGATGGGCAAGGGGTGCATTTTCTCGGCAATACCCGTGTTTGTGTTCGAGGGCGCGGTGACGCTGCTCGCCAAGCTGATATCCCCCGTGATGACACAAGCCGCGTTAGATAACATCTCGATGGTCGGCTCGATACTCATC
>CAMWVP010000042.1 GCA_947177735.1 uncultured Clostridia bacterium | reverse complement strand
CTTGCGCTGAACGTACCCCGCCGCGATCAGTTCCTCAATGATAGTCGCGCGTGTTGCCGGAGTTCCTAATCCAAACTTGTTTGGATTTGCCCGCTGCTCTTTGACAAATCCTTTTAAGTCCTTGTCGGAAATAAGGCGGTCGATATTTTCCATAACCGCCAGCAGCGAGCTTTCCGTGAAATGCTTCGGCGGTTGAGTTTCGCACGACTTTACGGTGATGTTCTCAGCGGTAAAGGTATCATTTTCCGCGTAGCTTATATTTGGCTGAACCTGTTCCTCGTCGGAATCGGTAACTTTTCTGTACCACTTCCAGCCCCATTCCTCGGTGCACTTTACGGTCAGCTTAAAAATCTCGCCCTCAACGGAAAACTCGTACTTTGTTTCGGTGTATCTGTACGACCTATCCAGAGCACACAAAAAGCGGTTAATCACCAACTCCGCGACATTCTTTTCGTTATCGTTCAGCAGAGTTGCGCCGAGCCGCCCGATAAGGTTTGTCGGAATTATCGCGTGATGATCGGAAACCTTGCTGTTGTTGATAACACGCTTGTCAATGTTCAAGCCGTTTTCCAAAAGCGTATTTACGCGCTTTTCATCATAACCGGAAAGGCACTTCACAATACTCTCAACGAGTGTTTTCATATCGTCGGAGAGGTAATTGCTGTCGGTGCGCGGATATGTAATCAGCTTTTTTTCGTACAACGACTGCGCGGCTTTCAGCGTATCGGCGGCGGTCATTCCGTAAACGTCATTCGCTTCTCTCTGCAAAGAGGTGAGGCTATGCAGCAGCGGTCTGTTCTCCGTCTTGTTTTCTGCATTTGCGGCGGTAACGGTAACGGTTTTTCCGCTGCACTTTCCGCATATTTCCTCCGCACTCTCGGCGGTATCGAAAATATTTTCGCACTCAGCGCCGTTACCCAACAGAACCTTGAAATACGGCTTTTTCACAAAGGCGGCGATAGAATTATCGCGCTCCGCGATAATATTCAGCACAGGCGTTTTTACGCGACCGACCTTGTGGTTATCGTCATTGAGAATACTGTACAGCCGCGACAGCGACATTCCCAAAATCCAATCCGCTCTTGCTCTTGTAAAACCCGCTTCATAGAGGGAATTTTTCTCATAGCCCTCGATCAGATTTTCCATTCCGTGCTTAATGCTCTCATCGGTCAGCGAGGAAATCCAAAGCCGCTTGACGGGTTTTGTGCAGCCGAAATAATTGTAGATATATCTAAAAATGCACTCGCCCTCGCGCCCCGCGTCGCAAGCGTTTATGACCTCGCTCACATCATCGCGGTGGATAAGCTCACCGAGCATTTTGATCTGATCGCCGTAGCCTTTGAGCGGAAACAGCTTGAATTTTTCGGGAATAAGCGGCAGCGCAGCCAACTCCCACTTTTCAAAGCCGTAATCTTCAGGCATACCGATACCGAACAAGTGACCGATAGCATTGGTGACGATATATCCGTTACCGCGCCAATAGAAATTATCGCCGTGAGATACCTTTTCCGTCGCGCCGATACAGTAAGCAATGGACGCCGAAACACTAGGCTTTTCGCTGATGATAAGTCTGTACATCATATCGCCTCCCCCAAAATAATGTTACCGTTCTGATTGAGTTTCGTCGTGATCTGCGCGGTAAGGTCGAGCATAAATTCTGTAACGTCAAAATCCTCGATCCACTCCGTTTCCACACGATAGATAGTCACGATGTTGTCCGAGAAAATCACCCGATAGAGCAGAATCATTTCCTCACGGTCAAGGTCATAGACCACATCATAGCCGCGAGTGATGATTTTATCCGTATTATCGGAATACTCATTCGCGAGGAACGTTCCGAGGTGCAGACAGCGTTCACAGAGAATACCGTTATCCCTCACCTCGTCGGGAAAAATCTCGTATGTATATTGCTCCCCCGCATACAGGTGGTAACGGTACATAGAAATAGGGTCAATATGCGCGCACGGATTTTTTCCAAACACCTCAAACGCTTTATTTACAAGGTTCTCAACCTCATCAACGGTAACGCCGCCGTTCACCGAGCATTGCTCCAAGCAAAAGCAGAGCAGCGCGTCCTTTATCTCATTCTTGATTGCTGCAAAAATCATTTATCATCTTTCCTTTCCGAAATTTTTTCATCAACTGTCGTGCCGATATTTTCTTCCGACTGCGGAAATTTTTCGGCAGTAGGCTCTGCCGCGTTCTGCACGGAAATCTCGCTGAAATCTCCCGCTTTCATAGCCTCGCGCAAGGTATCAATATCGTAACCGCCCTTGCTGATAAGTTCGCGCAAGTCGAGCAGCTTTGCGCCGTCCAGCTTTGCCTGTATTTCGGCTTCCTTGCGCTCCATCTTTTTGAGCATATCCTTGTGATACTCGATCAGCTTTTTGGTTTTCGCGATATTCTCTCTGCACCGACGCAGTTCCTCAGTATATGACTTCTCCTTGTTCTTCATTACTTTTGCCCCTTTCGTATTCTCATAATAATGTATCCAATGATAAGACCGCCGACCATAATCCCGTCCGAAATATTAAATCGGAATTTGAAATTATTTTCGACCTCGTAGCTATCGGCGGCACCGCCAACTCCCGTAACAAACCCGACCACAAGGATAACAGCGAAAACGATCAAAATCGCTATAAACACCTTATCCTTTTTCGGCTTTCCGCTCTTTTCGGGAACGTCCTCGCTAATCGTCAGCCTATGCTTCTTAAAATAGTCAAACATCTTACCCTCCCATCATCACATTTATTTGACCGAGATACATTTCGTAAAGCTCCCATTCCCTATCGGTGAAATTGTACGAAGCCAGAACCTCATCAAGCGTTTTGTTTGTGACACTTCCGTGCAGCCATTGATGATTTTTGTCGCAGTAATATGTAACAATAACCTCAGTCCACTCGTTCTTTTTTCCGCGATTATGAACCACTTTCCGCTCGCGTTTTTTGCAGTCGTTTCCGGCGCAATGACCGTAACTGTACGAATATTCAAAGGTATAGAACCGTTCCACCGTTTCGGCTATTTCCTCGGCAGTAAATTCAAGCTCCATATTCGAGGTATCTCCCTCCATTTCACGGTATTTCTTGACCGCAAGTATGGCGAGAATTTCATTGTAATCCTCAGTCTTTATCTTCTTGTTGCCGAACTGATTAAGGCTTGTAATAACGGAATACGGCGAGTAGCTCCGCTTGTCACATACAAAACCGTCAACGATATTGTTGATGTTTTGCTGCTTATCTCCGATATATTCCACGACCGCCGTTCGGTAATCGTAAAGCATTTGCGTTTCGGTCTTTGAGTTACCCGAATCGCTTATCGGGTGATAGAGCCACGAGAACAAGCTGCTGATCGCAGAGCAGATTATTGTCACAACGGAGGTAACAAGCAGGATAAGCACCAGAACGACCGCCGCCGCGCCGAGAACTATCAGCCCCGCCTTGGAAAAAATCATCTTCCGCATATTTGCGGCGGCAATTTTGGCGGCTTTCTTGGAATTTCTGTATATGGCTCTCTGATTGACGTACTTACTTTTCGGCAGCTTGAGCCGCAGCTTTGAAGCGGCTTTCACGGTATTCACAGCCGCTTTCCTAGCGTTATCCGCGTATCGCAATTCCGTCAATCCCTGTTTTATCGTTTCCGTTCCGGTATCGGTGATCGTGGACTTGTCGATTTTTGTACGGAGCATTTGCTGTCCCGTATCTTTGGCGGCATTGGCAACGGAAGTGTTGACCGCCGTTGCAATTCGCCCGACATCTTTTACCGAGCCGACATTTACTCCGCGCTGAACAAAGGTCTTGATGCCGCCTAATCCGTTCGCGCCGCTCTTAACGGCGGTACGCAAGATTCCTCCTGCTTGCACTGCCACACCTCCGGCGGCTTGAACGCCCTGCAACATTTCAATAGCCGCCGACCCGTCGCTGTCCAATTTCGCGGAATTGTATTTCTCGCGTTTGGTTTTTTTCTTATCTTCTTTGACGTTCCCACGGCGCGGCGGTAATCTCATACTCCCCGTTCCGCTTGCCGCCGAGCTGCTTGTGCTGTTGGCGGCGGTATTTACACTTGCTTCTACCGAGGTCTGCAAGGAGGTTTCGGGCTTGTCGGATTTTGAACTTTGGTTCTCGGTCTGCATTTCTCGAATTTCAGCAGCTTTCGCTCTTTTCTTGCGCTTACGTTTGTTTCCTCTGCCGCCCCTATTTGGCGGCGCGGTCGTTTTTACCCGTTGTGAGCTATTAGCGGTTTTCAAGCCGCTAATATTGCCCACTCCGCGCTCATCGACCTTTGAGAAAAAATCGGTGCGCTCGATATTGTTGGGATATTCGTTACGTTCAACTTTCGTCTGAATTTTCATCAGCCGCACCTCCGCTATCGTCCGTGACTTCCTCCAGCTTGGTGGTCATCAGATCATACAACTCGTTATGCGGGAATTTGTCAACGAACGGAATTATCGAACCGCCGCAGCATATAAGACCGCTGCCGCTCTCGGAACTCGTAACGTGCGTCAACAAATTATCCGAGATATTCAAAAGCCGCGCAAGCTGAATTCTGTCGCTCGTTGCCTGATTTAACATCAGTACGAAGTCCGTATTCGACAACATACTTCTCGCCGTTTCGGACTTCAATAAATCCTCAACATTTTGGGTGATGCCCGTTGGCACCCCGCCCCATTTTCTTGCACGTTTGTACAATTCATAGAGGAAGTTTGCCGACTGCTCGTTAGCAAAGAGCAAGTATATTTCATCGAGATATATCCACGTTCTCTTGCCCCTCGCGCGGTTCACGGTAATTCTGTTCCAGACGTAATCAAGAACTATCAGCATACCGATTGTTTTGAGCTGCTTTCCCAAATCCTTAATGTCATAAGATACCACGCGGTTACTCGTGTTGACGTTGGTCTTGTGTGCGAAAACGTTCAGATTTCCCTTGATGTACAATTCAATCGACAATGCCAACCCCTGCGCCTCATCTTCGGGCTGCGCCTTGATATTCTCGTAAAAGTCCATAAGCGTAGGAATTTTATCGTGATCGAAATTCTGCAAATATTCCGCATAAATATTCGTCAAGCAACGGTCGATAATTGCTTTTTCTTTCGCCGTCAAGCCCTGTTTTCCAACAAGGCACTCACAGAACGAAAGAATAAAGTCGGACTTCATCACAAGCGGCGACTGCTCGTCCGAATAGTCCTGCGACATATCCAGAGGATTTATGTAATTCGTACTCGCGGGAGAAACGTTTATCGTTTCGCCGTTCAGCGCCGCTACAAGGTCGGTATACTCGCGTTCGGGATCAATGATAATAATATCATCGTCCGTTGCAAGGAACACGTTCAACATCTCGCGCTTTGCCGAGAAACTCTTTCCCGATCCGGGAGAGCCGAGAATAAATCCATTCGGATTTTTCAGCATAAGTCGGTTGAAAATTATCATATTGTTGGATATAGCGTTCAAGCCATAATACATTCCGTTTTTCTGCGAAATCTCCTTTGCGGCGAACGGAAGAAATACCGCCGTGCTTTCGGTCGTGAGCGTTCTGCGGATTTTCAGCGTACAATTGCCGAGAGGGAGAACGCTCTGCAAGCCCTTTTCCTGCTGAAATTTCAGCGTAGAAACGGAGCATAACTGCTTGCGAATAACCGCCTCGATAGCCTCCGTGCTATTGTCAAGTTCGTCAATATCGTCAGCCGTCACCATAATGATGATATTATTCAAAAACATCTTCTGATTCTTACTTCTCAGATCGTCCAACAGTTCCTCGGCTTCGATAAGGCTATGCTTCAAATCCTCATTGATAACGTCGGTTGTGTACCCCGAACGGAGAGCCTTTTTCTCCGCTTGGAGTTTATTCGCTCTCATCGAGGTAAGCTGATGATTAACGATTTTCAGAGCCTTGTACGGGTCAACGGGCGCGATATTTACCGTAATCATTACATCGAGGTTGGTATTTGCGATCTCCGTGAGCATATCGTCTTTCAGCGAGGACGGCATATCCTTGATAAACATTGTCCGCGCGTACTTGTTATTCCACATAAAGTAGTCCTTTTTGAACTCGAAGTAATCAGGACAACAGTACGCTCTTTCAGCCTGCCGCTTAAAGTCCTTTTCGGACAATTCGGGGATTTTCTCGTCAACGCTCTTGAAAATATCCTTGAGCAGACTTACTCTGTCATTAGAGGTCAACGGCGTTATCACCGAGCCTATTTTCTTGAAAGCGTTTGTCAGCTCCAGATCAATAGAACCGAACTTACCGCGCGCCGTTTCGAGGTCGGGTGCTTGCAGCGTTACCGTCATATACTTCTTACGGATAATGCCGTTCTGCCCTTTCTCCATTTTGTCCTTGAGCATTTCGTTGTAAACGTCGATATAGTGATCGTAGTCGTTTCCCTTGTAACGCAAGAGAACCATTCTGTTGAACTCGTCCTTGTTTACGCGGTTATTATGGACGGTGATCTGAATATCCGCGCTCGTGTCAAAGCTGTTCAGCACCGAGCAATAGCTGAGGAAAATGCTTTCCTGTTCCTCCTGCTTTGCAATGGAGTAATTCACGTCCTCAAAGACGTAAGTCTTGCTGTACTTGTTATCATCGACTTTCATCAGGAAGTTGTCGCACACGCACTTGTAAGGGAGCGTTTTCTGTGTAGTGCGCGGCACGGAACGCTTTTTCCTAACGACCTTTTGTTTTTCCTTTTTGCGCTTCTTTTCGGCAAGTCGGATTTCGTCGCGTTCCTTTGCGGTAAGCTGCGATTTATCCACGGTCTTTTTGCGCTTATCCTTTTGAAACTTTCGCTTTAAGACCATAGCCGCGATAACCGCCCCGAAAACGCCCGCCAACAGCAGAAATGCCTGAATATTCTTGGCTGAACTCGGCTCAACGGGAACGCCGGAAATATCCGAAACCACCGATTCCGTTGTACTGTTCACACCTGTTTCCTCAGAAACCGAACTCTCGCCGCTTATCCCTGTTTCCTCTGAAACTTCCGAAACTGCTGCTTCGGTTCCAGCGGCTTCATGTTCTTCGGGAACACTCGATATTGCCGAAGATTCGGACTGCTCCGCTGCTGAAACTTCCGTCTGCGCTTGCTCATCGTTATGTACCTCCGTTGTAGAATTTTCCGATACAGTGCTTTCACTGTTTTCCGGAGTATTTTCCGTAACCGCCGCCGAAATATTTTCATCAGCGGCGATCTCGCTCGTTGTCTGCGAAATATCGTTTATGTTTACATTAGCCATTCTTGCGCTTAACCGCCTTTCTTAAATATTTTCTCATATCCGATCTGCTGCCCTTTGCTTCGATTTCAGCTTTAAGCTCATCGGATAAATACGCGTTACGAAACTCCATAAAAATAGGTTCGTAGGAATAGACGCGCTTCTGCGGTGTGAAATAATGGTAGAAAAATTCCACCGCGAACTGCTCGAACTGCATATCGTTGTAGCGGAAAAATCCCGCGAACATCAGCGGCGCGGCGATCAGAATTACCGCCCACGAAACCGCCTCCTGCGGCAAAAACTTATTGCCGAAAATGTACAGCGGAACGCATATCAGCAGCGCCGCTCCCGCGCAAATACACTGCCGTAATGTCAACCCGAAAAAGAGCTTTTCACGGTAATTTTTGATCTCTTTCGGGATACGAATTTCAATCATATCTATCACTCCCGTCATCGTTTTTCGAGTACTTGTAGGAACTGTACACGCTGCCGACAAGTCCAAGGACAAAGATAGCAGCGACAATAATAAACATAACCATCGGTATTACCTCCATTTCCGCCCTGCGGCGATCAGCCGCCGAAGGGATTTTCGTATATGTTAAGCGGTAATCAGCTTGTCCACTCGATAACCTTACAGATTATGTAAATGATTGAGCCTACTCCCGCACCAATAAAGAGCCAAGCGTACAAATCCTCCATAGTCATTTTTGGTTTTCTCATACGCTACGCTCCCACCGCTTGCCGCGCCCATTGTCCGCTTTTCGCTACTCCTAATGCCAACGCGAGCGCTGTTATCGTAATTCCAACGGTATCCGAGCCACCGAGCAGATCGGTAACTTGCGAAAACGCATAGAACATCACAATAACTACCAGACCCTGCAAGCAAACCGCCGCGTAGCTCTTTACAAAACCCTTTGCGCTATCGTGCCAGCCCTCCGCAGCGAACGTTGCCAGAGGTATGGGCGAAATAACCGTGTAGACGATTATTTCAAAAAGTCTGCCTATAAGTATAAGGTTAATGACCCAGCAAGCGCCCAACAGAATAAGGAAAGTCGGCATTGTTTCAAGGTACTTCAGCAAGTAATTCAAATTTAAAAAGCCACCGCTGTCAGGCTTCTGAATGATAGCGTCCACTCCGAACCTTGACAAAAATCCGTAATTCGCGTCTCCCAGACTTGCCGCTATGGAATTAAATCCATTGAACAGGATACCCATAATTCCCTTTGCGTTCTGAACGATGACCTTTGCCAGAATAAACTTGAAAAACAGCTTGAATATCTGCTCGTAACTTTGCAATTTCAGCAACATCGCGTCATTACACAATTGAATTGCAAAGAACATTGAAACAAGGACTAATGCCACTCCCTCGACCGCCGTCATAGCCGTGTCGATAACCCGAATACTGCTATTAAACGGCGAAACATCGAGAATAGCAATCGCATTGTTGAACGTGTAGTTTATAACGTCGAGCCAATCCCGAACCCACTGTTCAACGGTTGACCAATCAAGCATTATTCACCACTCCTTTGTGCGTATTTTTCGGAGCTTATACGGTGAACATATCGTAAGCCTTAGCAACGGCGAACACGATAAAACCGGAGGCGAGGCACATCAGACCTCTTGTCTTGCCGTCTGCGGAATCGTCCTTAAAGCCGAGTGCAAACTGTACTGCGCCGATGAAACCGACAACCAAGCCGATACGCGCTACCCAATCCACAATAAACTCAACAACGATATTGAACGTTTCCACGCCCTCACCGCCGCCCGTACCCTCGGCAAACGCGGTAACTCCCATCACCGACATCATCATGGACGCCAGCATAAATCCCGTAGTAATTTTGCGCACTGTTCTAATTCTGCGCGCGTCTCTCTGCGCATCTGTAAGTGCCTTTGTCGGCGCGAAATCCTCGCGGATATTCTTTGCCGTATTGCGAAAAAATCCGATAACAGCCGCCTTTGCCTTGATCGCCTTGCTCTTAATAAAATTCAAAATTCTCATAGTTAAATCCTCCTGTAAAATAGTAATGTTAAATGGTATCCAAATCGTCGAGATAGCTTTCCTCCGATACTTCCGTGTACGGGGGTCTTAAATGCGGCTCTGCTGTCACAACCATATCCAGATCGTCAAGACTTGCCGCAACCGAACCCTTTTTCGGGTCTTTGGGAAACGCTTTCAGCGGGTTAGCCGTATGAACCCGTCCACCGAGTATTTCTTCAATGGTGACAGAACGGTCAATTTCATCATCTTGTGTGGGAACCTCTTCACTTGAAGAATGTCGGGTAGACTGTTTCGTTTTTTCCTCAGCACCGCCGCTTTCGTTCTCCGTGTCCTCAACGGGCTCGGAATATATGTTTTCACCGCTTTCCGCTTCGGCTTCATCATTGAACTTAACCGTTTCAATATCCTTGATAAGATAAGCGTTATCGGGATCGGAGTCCTCTAACCGCTTGTAATTTGGGTGCTTCTCAATGATAAACTTGTTGCAGAAAAACGGATAGATACCGCGAACGAACAAAATACACTCGTTGTCTTTCATTATTTTTAATTCGTCCACAGTCATAAGCTCGCGCCCCAAAATACCGTCGTTCTCGGAGGTCGAGCCTTGTCTGCCGCGCGTCCTGTTTCGGGAGCGCGTGTCGATTGTTTCCTTTCCCAGCGTTTTGGAAACGTGTTCGAGCGTTGTCGGCTCTTGACCGCCTAAGAATAAAAGGCTGTCGCAATTGCCGAGAACATTTTCCCACGAATCCTTGTACATCTTTTTTAGCTGTGAAAGGTTCTGAATTATTACGTTTGCTGAAATTTCCATTGAACGCATTGTTGCCAACAATTCCTCAAAGCGAGGAATCGTGCCTACATTTGCGAACTCGTCCAATAAGCAGCGAACGTGTATCGGTAATCTGCCGCCGTGCTTGAAATTCGCCCTGTCATAAAGCACATCAAAGAGTTGTGTGTACATCATGGCTGCTAAAAAATTAAAAGTATCGTCGGAACTTGGTATGATTATGTACATCACAGTTTTCTCGTCGCCAATCATTTCAAGGTGAATATTGTCGCAGCACGTCAAGTCCATGACTTCGGGAATGTTGAACGCTTGCAGCCTTACGGCAGTCGAGATCAGAATGGATTTTGCCGTATCTCCGGCAGCCTTTTTGAAATCCTTATAATATTTAAGGCACATATATTGACTCGGTGCTTTTGCATTTTTCGCGAGGTCAATTAAGTTGAGATTTTTATATTTCTCATCTTTTGCCGCTTCGTCCGATTTATATTTTTCGGGGTGTTCGAGCGCGTCAAAGATAAGGTCGAGATCGGACTGAAATTCGTCCTTTCCCTCTTTTACCTCCGCTTTTTTCAGCAGCTTCATAACCTCGGAAAAATTCTGCATTTCCTTGCTTTCACACTCAACGAGATAGAAACAAAGAGCCGCTAACAGAGCCTTTGTGCTGTCGTCCCAGAACTGATCGCCGCCACCGCCGCCCTCTTTTTGGGTGTTCTTCATCAGCACGTTTACCATTTTAATAACGGCGGTCGTGCTGTAATTGCCGTCCACATCATAGATGTAATTGAACGGATTATAATTGTGGGAGTGCGCCATATCTATAAGGTTGAATACCTTTATTTTATAGCCGTACCCCTCAAGCATTTTTCCCGTAGAGCGCAGCAGCTCACCTTTCGGATCGGTGCAAACATAAGAGGTGTTTGCTTGCATTAAATTCGGTTTGACATAAAACCTTGATTTACCCGAACCCGAACCGCCTATGACCATAACGTTAAGATTTTTTCTTGTCTGCCGAGTATTCAGCGACATCTTCACGTCATTTGTGAGGATAATATTTTTATCCTCGATAAACTCTCCTTTCTTTGGTTTAGGCGGTTTTTTAGGTTTGGGCTTAAACAGAGTTGATAATGTTCTTTTTGTTTTCGGCGGCTTGTCCAAAAGGGAATTTATCTCCTTTTTATTAGCCCACCGAGCAGAGCCGTGTTCTTCTCCCTTTCTATGAAATTTTTTCTTGCCCGTGGTTTTTGTCAGCACATACAGTCCGATGCCGAACGCCGTGAAAATAGGGAACTGCATGGCTTTGCCGCCCTCGCCTATTTTTTCAAAGACGAGATCGGTATCCATAAGCGTACTCTCCAGACTGTTACCCAGCTTGTCGAAATCCGCTTTCCCGTTTTCATCAAGCGCGAGATCGAAACACGCACCGAGCGCCGCCGAGAAGTAAATGACGAACACCGCGAGAACCGCGTAAATGCTGATAGTCACAAAATCCGGCTTTTTAGGTACTCGGCTCATTTGCGCGACCCCCTATCCAACTTTTTATGTCTGATAGTATCCGCAGCGTCCTTGACCTTTTCGCGAGCCTTTTTCAGCAGATTGTCGGCAACCTTTTGCTTTTGAGCCTTGCCGATGATTTTTTCGGCTTTTCCCGCCGAGATCCCAAACGCGTCCACAAGCTGTTTTTTCGCGCTTTCCTTATTATTAAGGTCAAGCCGCACAACAGTCGAACCGCCGCGAACGGTAAACGAGCTTTGCGTATCTCGCTCGATCTGAAATTCCTTGAACTGAACCTGTTTCGGCTGCTCAGCAAATCCGAGTCTTTCGGACTTATCGAGAATCGCCTTGATAGTTTCGCTGTCATTGATTTTTAGATATGCCCTCAGCCGTTCCTCGACCTCGGCACGGTCAAGATTTTTCGCGGAAAGCACCACGAAATTTCCCGACTTATCCGTTACAGTCAGCTTCGGCTCATCATCGCCGTTTGCTTTCAGCTTTACGAACGAATAATTTTCAAGCAGGAGATTATCATCATCAAACTTGATATTCGTTTCGTAGAAATCCATTTCTCCAAGCTGCCGCGATTCGCTAAGGAAGTATTCCTTTTGACTGTCGCTCATTTTTGCAGTGAGCGCGTTCGCAACTTCAACCGCCTTGATTTCCGAATATCCCATACGCTCTTGCAAGACCCTTTCGAGTTTCGCTTTGGTACAGAAATTCATAGTGAGCTGCTTTCCCTGTTCGTTATCCGTCAGCTTGAACTGAAATTTGCCTTTTACATTTTTCTCGACCTCCGTTCCTATTTGAGATAACTCCGACTGAATACTTTTGTAATTCTCGACAGCTACCTCCATCTGTTTCTCATAGTCCGCACCGAAAATGCACTTGACACCGCCCTGCGTTTCCAAGAAATTTACGGGAATGTCGTGATCGGCGCAGTACATCTGAAATCCCTCGACCCGCTCCTTTTCAATGGTGATCATTCGCTCGGTCTGTTCGGGCTGTTTCAGCTTCTCGCGAACAATGTCCTGAACGATAGAGTTCACCGCCTCCTTGTCCTTAACATTGAAGAACAAGGAGAGGGTGTTCTCTTTGCCGCTTTCCTGTATCGCCGCCACAGGAATGTCCATTGCTTTCGCTTTTTTGAGAAACGCTTTGTAATCTTCCTTTGCAAAGGAAGGGAGCATTGTGACCTCGCCGCCCTCTTTCAGCTTTTGGTACGTCACCTCGCCGCCGGACAGTACCGCCGATTTGGGCTTATAGCCTTTTGTGTTCCGCTCCTTTTCAATCGCGACCTTGATCATCTCCATAATAAGCTCTGTTGTTTTGGATACGATCTGCGTCGATACCTCAACGCCCGCGCTTGCTACATCATCGCCGTGCATTTATCTACCTCCCTTCGGAAAATGTGAAAGGATACTTGTAAGCAGAACTTTGCCTTTCACATATTCCGGTCAAAATAGGGGGTGTTTCAAAACCCTAGTCAGCAACTTTTGTAGCAATTCACAAAAGAAAAAATTATTCGAGCTTGATTTTGTACAATTTTGCCATAATTTCCTTGAACTTGGAAACACTTTTACTTATAGCCATTTGTGACACTCCCTCTATCTCGGCTATTTCATCTTGCGAGAACTTGTGAAGATAATACAACATTCCGCGTCTGTATGTCTTTTCATCAAAGAACCGCTTGATGTACTCCAGATACAGATCGCTCTCGACCGTTTCATCGGGCGCGTGAGTGATAAGCCCCAGCTTCGCGTCGAAATTCTCATCGCTGCCGAGGAAAATAAACCTGTTTCCGTGCCTACGGCGATGATTTCGTTCGCGTTCCTGATCGCGGCACGTCTGCTGAAAAACTTCCAGCACATCATCGTCTACGATTACCGTTTTCTGATCCGAGCAGTTATACTGATATACACTTGAAAGCACGAGAAGATTTTTCCCGTCCTCTGTCTTGCTGAATTCGAGCTTGATCTCCTTGTCTGCCATAATAAAACCTCCGAAAATTTGAATTGAGTTATAGGGAACAAATTTTCGGAGGGTGGGGAACGGCAGCGTTCTATGCCGTTCCCCATATAACAAAAAAATCCCCCATACTGCGGAAAAATCCGCAATATGGGGGAAACAGCTAAATCAAGTTCGCCATCACGAACTATAAGGGCAATTGTTCTATAAGAAAATCCCGATTTTTTCACCGGGATTTTTTTAACGAGTTATATGCTTTGTAAATATTCGCCGCAAATAAGCAGCGATACGCAGATAATACTCCAACGCAAAAAAATCCCTCCAATCCAAACGGATTAGAGGGATAG
The DNA here is from genome assembly GCA_947177735.1 of uncultured Clostridia bacterium. Taxonomy (GTDB): domain Bacteria; phylum Bacillota; class Clostridia; order Oscillospirales; family Ruminococcaceae; genus CAG-115. Next base: position 7,024 of record CAMWVP010000042.1, on the reverse strand, counting down.
GGCATACCGAAAACGCCCTTTCGCTAAAATCGCGTTTTTTTAAAGGGCGCTTTTTGTAGACTGTTGGTTCTGTATCTTATACCACAGGGGCATTACATTCCTCGTGCTATTAGTTTATAATTTGTTTGGGGAGGTGAACTTGTGGTACATAATGACGAACCATACCGATTTGGCAATATTGTCAAAAGCGCGCGGGAAAATTCACGGATGACAGTAGAGGAACTTGCCGAAAAGCTCGACCTTACCGACCGCTACATATATAAAATAGAAAGCGGCGAAAAGCATCCCAGCTTTAAAGTCCTATATCAGCTTGTCCGAACACTGTCAATAAATCCGGATTCGATCTTCTATCCCGAAACACCGTCGAAAGAACTCGGAATAGAAGACCTCGTCCGTATGCTCCAAAGCTGCGATGAAGAATATATAGATGTTGTCAAAGCAACCGTGAAAGCCTTAATTGAAATTTCCGAACGCAACAAAACAACGACACACAATTAAAAAAAAAAGAGCCGATGAACTTCGGGAATTATCCCGTTTGTTCATCGGCTCTGCGTCTATGCGTCCGGCTCTTTGATGACCGTTATATTAAAATTTTTTACCTCTATCAAACTTTCCAGTTTGCACTTAGGGCAGTACAGAGGAAAATTCAACAGAACAGTATCTTCTCTGATTTGACTGCGGGTCTTGCTGCCGCAGATCGGACAGATAAGCCATTCTCTAGTCATAAGCACTCACCACCTTTGAAAATCCCCTGATTTATAGGTATTTTAATTCCCTGCATACGGAAAAACAGGTTCACACAATTCAAATTGAAATGTGTTTCTATCAACCCTGCCAACCACACAATCGCTGTCATAAAGTTTCAAAAGAAATTCAGCCATTTCTTCGCTTGTGTGCCAACGAGCAAAGTGCGATTCATAGCCGTATTCTTCGGCATTACTTGCGGTTTTTCCAAAATTTGTTTCCGTTGCTGCCGGAGCAAGGACTTTTGCTTTAAGCGCACATCCGCTTTCGACAAGTTCTCTCGCCAAACCTTCGGTAAATGTACTCACAAAAAATTTTGCGGCACAGTAGGTCACAGCATTTGGCACGATCATATATCCACCCGCCGAGGAAATATTGATAAGCTGAACGTTTTCATTTCGGTAATCACAGACATAAAGTGAGCTTAATATCATCAGCGCGGTAACGTCCACAGCAATTAAGCGTTCGGCTTTGGCTAAATCCTGATCCGCAACAGAAGAATAATCTCCAAAACCCGCATTATTGATCCAAGCCGCGATATGCAGCTCGGAAAGTTCGGAATATACCCGATAAACCTCGTCGGTGCGCGACAGATCGGCAGTTTTGACAATTGCTTTAATGCCAAATTCCGCTTCAAGATCGTTTTTCACCTTGTTTAACAACTCCGCTCTCCGTGCAATTAGAACAAGATCGCAGCCGCGCGCCGCAAATGCTTTTGCTGCCGCTGCTCCTATTCCAGAACTTGCTCCCGTAATTACAATATAATTTTTCATTTGACAAACCTCCTTTGTTATGATATAATTATAACAGTTGGAGTACACTCCATGTCAAGAGGTTTTTTAAAAAAATTTTTTCGGGAGGATAAAAAATGCTTATCGGAGAATTTTCAAAGATCACGGGAATTTCGGCAGACACCTTGCGTTACTATGAAAAAGAGGGTATAATAAAGCCTATGCGCAACGAAAGTGACAGACGAAACTATTCGGAAAGTGATATAAAATGGGCGGAATTCATTATCCGCTTAAAGGATACAGGCATGCCGATCCGCGAAATAAAGCGATATGCCCGACTTCGAGCCAAAGGGAATACAACACTTGACGAACGTCTTAAAATGCTTCTCACTCACCAAAAAAATCTTAACGCGCAAATTGTCAAGCTTATGGAACACCAAAACAAACTTGATGATAAGATCAAATATTACAGAAACGAAATTGCCAAACGCGATAGCACCGATCAAGGCTAAGGATATTACTTTTTGGGTGTTACAACAACCTTATCCTTATCATCGGGGTTCTTAAAATCAAATACGATATCATCACCCGCAGAACCGGAATAAGAACCGAAATCGGAAATATCGATCTCCACTGCCCCGGGCTTATCGTCGTTTTTGCTGCTGTCCTTATCGTCATTATCGTGATCTACGCAGCCGGATAACATTACCACACAAGCCAAAAGACCTATTGCAAAGATTTTCTTCATTTCATTTATCCCCTTTCTTTCACTTTCAATTTCCCGCGTTTTATTTCCAGAACGTTATCGGCTTGCTTTGCAAGTTCGCCCGAATGTGTTACCACAACAACGCATTTGCCAAAAGTATGTGCGCTTTCCTTTAAAACGGCGGTGATCTCTTCGGCGGTATCCGGATCAAGATTTCCGGTAGGCTCATCTGCTAGGATAATCGGCGCATCGGACGCAAGCGCACGCGCGATAGCCACTCTTTGCTGTTGACCACCCGACAGTTTCAGAACGTTGCGAAGTGTTTCGTCCTTTGTAAGCCCCAACCTTTCCAGAATAGGAACAGCCTCCAGCTTAGCTGTAAGCCGCACGTTCTCAACAGGCGTCATATAATCGATCAGATTATAGCTTTGAAAAATCAGCGAAATGTTATGCCGCCTATGATGTTCCAGACCCTTTGATGTGATATTTGCTCCGTCAAACAGAATGCTTCCGCTCGTTGGCATATCAAGTCCTCCAAGCAACGAGAGCAGAGTGGTCTTTCCCGAACCGGAGGGTCCCAAGATCGCATACATCTTTCCGTTTTCCAATTCCGCGCTGATATCCGATAATACGGTTTTGCCCTTTTCGTATGAATATGAAACATTCCTCAATTCCAATGTTGACATATAAATCACCTCCTAACTCATTTTAGACAGAATTTCCCGCGGTTTCAGCCGCATAACGGTAACAGATGATACGCTTACCGCAGCAATAATGACAGCTGTTCCGATCAGATACAAATGAAGAAGATTTTCAAGATTGACTGTAACCTGTATGCCGTTTTCCGTGGGCAGAGGCTTTTGTATAAGAGTGTCCGCTCCCACATCAACACCGACAGCAGCCGCTGTTATATCATCATCGCCCTTGCTAGTCTGCATACTCTGCTCCAGAAGATGATTTCCGATCTGCCCTGCCACAGCATTGCTTGAAAAGTATGACAACCCAAAAGCAAGTATGGCGATCATCATCACTTCAGCAAGATATTGTCCGATTATAGCCGATTTCTTGATACCAACCGACAAGAATACACCTATCTCGTGAATACGGGATTTTGTCCAGAGCGTTAATATCAATGCAAGAATGATCGCGCTTACGGCGATAATAACGACCAATAACACAAAAACCAATTCGTTAAGTGTTGACAATGGAGCAGCCGCATTTTCGTAGACCTCGTTATCGACCTCGACGGTAAACGCTTTCCAATCGATACTTGGAAGTGCTTTCACATCGGATACTATACGTTCCATATTCTGCGGATCGTCTATTGTGATATTCATTGCGGAAAAACCGTAGTTGATTTGTCCACCGTCAATTTCAACAGCGGTTTGCAGATCGACAAAAACGCGGTTTTGTATTTTATCGTATGCTGTAACTGTTTCACCGAATTGTTCCGTAATATTTGCTTCAAAAAGACCTATAATTTTAACGCGGACTTCCTTGCCCGTGTATCCATCATCCTCAATGCTGTAAACGTGAGTGGTGATATAATCTCCGATTTTCAGTTCGCTTTTTTCGGCAAGATCACGGCTGATTATTGCACAACCGCTGTCATTAAAATCAATATGCCGTCCCTCTGTCAAGGTCAGCGTTCCCGTAGTGAACAGCTGATCGTCTTGTGTGCTGCATACGCCAAACAGCTTGGTTCGATGCTGATATTTTTCCGAGATCGGAACCGTTCCGGGAAATAAGGACAATTCCTCAAACGGGATCAGATCGGAAAGTCTTGCGCTACAATATTTTACACCCGGCACCGATTTTATTGCGGTTACATTTTCCGGTGTAAACTGCACGGTGGAATATTGCAGAAAGCTAGTCACAGTCTTTCCTGTTTCTTCATCGACTTCATCTGTCAAGATTTCCTTGACTACATACGGACTGTTTGTCCAATCAACATAAATGTCAAATTTACCGCCCAGACTTTGACGAAGTTCAAGCTGCGCCAATTCCGACGCTTGCCGAACCGAAAGTCCCGTCAGCACAAAAGTTGCCATAATAAGCAGTATCGCAAAAAGCAAAATGCTTTTGCCTCTTTTTCGCGTGACATATAAAAATGCACGTTTTATACAATTCATTGTAACACCTCCATATTAGCGATAACGTTATTTGTCCCTTGGAACATCTTTATAATAACACTTCAATATGGAGTGAATATGAAACGTATATGGAATTTAAAAATAAAAAGGCGGCAATAACTGCCGCCCCAAATTAAAGATAAATTGTAAACCTCATTCCGGAATTATCCGGCATAGACTCAAACGAATAACTTATATCCATAGATTTGAATATCGTTTCTACAATGTACAATCCCAAGCCGTTTCCTCCGCTTTCCTTATCGCGTGAAAATTCCGAACGGTAAAACGGCTCAAATAATCTTGTGATCTCTTCCTTTGAAATCACCTCGCATTCATTCTCTATTATAATGCTGCGTTCTTCCGTATATACGCATACGCGCTTTTCGGCTTCCGTATATTGAACCGCGTTTGCTATAATATTTGATACTGCTTTTTTAAACCGACCCACAGGAATATTCAAACTGAATTGATAGTCGAGGTCAACGGAAAATGATATTTGATGTGCGGCGGCAATCATTTGATATGGTTCGCAAAGTTCTTCCAGAACCTCCCAGATATTTACCGGTTGGGGAGTTTCGGAAGTATTGAGTTTTGAGGTTTCCAATATCTCATATATCATTCGTGACAGGCTCTCAACGATCTCCTTACATTTCGGCAAATACAGATCATAATCACTGTATTTTCCGACTTTTAGTATCATGTTTTCAAGGGTGGCATTTAATGCGGTTACGGGTGTTTTTAATTCGTGTGACGCTGCGCGAAGAAAATTAGCTTTAGAACGCTCCATATCACGAACAGTTTCCTTTTCCTGTTCCAGATGTTCAATAGTTGTCAAAAGGTCTGAATACAGCTTATCAACATTTTGTGCTAAAACACCTATTTCATCACTCGTATGAATTGAGCAGTTTGCAGCGCGGTCTAATTTCATCATTCTCTCTGTTAATCGTGAGATTCGCTTAATAGGGTCGGCTATCGCCTTTGAGAAAAGCAAAGAACATACTATTGAGATAAATAAGCAGCATAAAAGCGAGATAGGTAAGGCTTTCTGTATAGATTGCATTACAATTTTTGACTCGTTGACCGAAACGATAATATGATCAGGCGAATTTTGTGTTGATGAAAGTTCTAATTGCATATGCGGAGCAAGCAGATAAATCAGAATGTGAGCAATTACAACAACAAAAAGCATCAGACCCAATGTATAGAAAAAAGTTTTCGGAAACAATTTCAATCTTTTCATACCTGCACCTCATACTTATAGCCAATTCCCTTGACCGTCACAATGCAGTTAAGCCGCAGCTTCTTGCGTAAATTTTTAATATATGTATCAATGGTTCGGTCTATAATAGGATAGTCATAGCCCCACAATTCATCTAAAATTTGTGAACGTGTAAGCACAAGTCCCTTATTTTCAACAAAGAGCCGCAGCAGATCAATTTCCTTTGGTGTAATATCTATTTTACCGTTATCATCGTATGCGGAATACCCCGAGAAATCAACTGTAACATCACCGAATGACATTTTATTTACTTGTACGGTCTGTCCATTCCGTCGCAGTAATGCAGCAATACGTTTTCCGAGCAGAACCATAGAGAAAGGCTTAGTTATATAATCGTCCGCCATTTCATCAAAACTCATAACTTGCGTATATTCATCATCAATTGCGGTTAACATTATTATAGGTGTGTTTTTTGATTGCCGTATTTCGTGCAGAACGGAAATTCCACTGATACGAGGCAGCATAATGTCCAAAACAGCCAGATCAATGTCATTCTGCTTAAATATTTGTAATGCTTCCGCTCCATCATACGCAGCAAGCACATTATAACCTAACGATTTGATGTACTCACAGATCGCTTCGTTGGTATTCTTTTCATCTTCAACGATCAATATTGATGTCATTATAATACACCTCCTTATACTTATATAAAGTATACCATTTTTATATGGAGTGTGTATGAAATCTGCCTACAAATAATGTGAAAAAATTTAGCACCATATTGATAAACAAAAAAGCCGCCCACAGCCTTTAGACAATGGACGGCTTCTCTTAAAGGTAAACCACTAATCCGAACACTGGTTTACCGGGGTAAAATACTAACAAATCAACATCTCCGTGATTGTTCGTATTTATCCAGTTTGGCTCCCCTAACCTCGCACAATCAGAACACTCGCCCGCAGGTACCGTGAGAGTGCTTGCACCCTCACGGCAGTTAAAGCTCACAATCGCTTTATTATCATCATATAAATAAACCGAGTTTACAAAGGTATCAACCAATCTGCGCTTGTTATCGTTAATTGTCAAATTGAGATTTTTCATACTGCGCAGCCAGAATTCAATTTGATCTTGTGTTAGTAAATCACGTTGTATTTGTTCTTTCAAAATGTCTGATTCGATTCGCTCACGCTCCGATTCAAGTTCGTCAAGATGTTCTTTTGTAGATTTTGAAACGATACCCATTTCCATTGCGCCGACAAGATTTTCGATTCGCTGCTTCACCTCTGCAAGTCGCTCATTGAGCAACGGGATAGCCGTATTCTCACGCCCTTGCAGCCTGATAACTTTGTCAACAATCTCGGTGATCACATCATCGGTAAACATTGTGTTCATAACTTCATTAAGAACCAAGTCTTCGATAATTTCTTTGCGAACAGTCTTTTTGTGACAGCCGTCCTTATGTTTTACATTTACACATTTATAATAGTTGTAC
>CAMWVP010000041.1 GCA_947177735.1 uncultured Clostridia bacterium | reverse complement strand
CTATGATAAAGTGAGAATTAAAATTATTATTTTTCAATTGATAAAATTACAATACTTCGGAATCGGTCTTCACTTTGTGAAAAATCAACCATGCCGTCATATTTTTCGGAAATACTCTTTATACTTTTAACACCATACCCATGTCTTGACGAATCGTCTTTTGTTGTGGAAAGCAGTTTGTTGTTTTCAAGGGTATTTTCTGGAGCGGTATTTTCTACCTCAAGCAGATATTTATTACCGCATAGTCGAATTTTTATTTCTATGAACCGTTGTCTGTCGCGGCACTTCTCACAAGCTTCAATTGCGTTATCAAGCAAATTGCCCAACAAATTACACAGGTCAACTTCGTCTATTCCTGAAGCATTTTTATCTGCGCTACATAATACCGTTATTCCGTTCCGCTTGGCTTCGCTAAGTTTCGCGTTTAAAATAGCGTTTACAAAATCGTTTCCAATATCTATTACAACATCAAAATCTGAGATTTGTTTTGCAGCTTTTTTCATATACTCTATGGCTTCATCGGATTTTGATTCCATAAGCAGTGACATTACAACGGAATGAGTTTGCTTCATATCATGCCGAACACGACTAATCTCCTCATATTGCTTTTTTACGTTTTGTGCGTATTGAAATCTGAATTCCTCTTGTTGAGCCGTAAGCCTCAATCGCTCAGATTCACGCTGTGATTTATTCAATAGGATCGTCATATAAAAACAAACGGCAGCTATAATGATAGAACCTAATTCCGCCGCCAGGAGCAAGGTCGAATGTGTGCTTATTTTAACGGCAGCGGTCTGTACCAATGCAATTGTAATAAATGAGATTCCAAATACCGTTAAAATCAAAGCCCATTCTTTCTTCCTAAGCCGCAATCCATCTTTATGGGTTGCCTTTATGATTATATCATAAATTAGTACCTTTAGAAATTGTACAACGACGACTCCGAAGAAACGAACCCATGACACTTCGGCAAAAAGCTCGTTCAAAGGTTTGTGAAATGCCACAGATAGCATTCCAGAAACAATTGCCGATACTGCCAAAGCAGTTAAGACTTCTATAACCGATACAAAGATTTTAGTAAATATTTTTGATTCGACAAGCAGGGAAGAAACAATAAATAAGTATATAACATATGCAACTCCAAGCACACCTTCATATGGCACGAAATAAGTCAATCCTATAATTAATATCCCATAGCCTAAAGAAGCGTATATGTATTTCAATTTTGCTTGCGTTAATGTAAAATTGTAATTCTGAAATTTAAGCACAAATCTCATTGCAATAAACGCTTCAAATACAGGTGAAAGCATTTCAAAGATACTCCAAAAAATTTTCATTCTATTACCTCCCAAAACCGCTTAAAAAGCTGATATAAGCTGTTTCAAAATCACGTTTATATGTTTTGCTGATCGGAACGATCATGCCGTTTTTTAACTTTACTATCATATTTGAACCATCAATATCTTTGATATAACCCATATTTATAATATAACTCTTGTGCGGTCTGGCAAACAAATTCTTGTCAAGATCATTCATAATATCGTCCAGTTTTGCTCTGATCCGCACAGGCTCACGCTCAGTAATTACGTACTCGGCATAATTTCTTACCGATTGGATCATTTGTATATCGGAAATATAGACCGTAATTTTTTGATTATAAGGCAATGGCAAGCAAACCGTTGTGACAGTTGAAATTTGGTTCAGTAGCCGCGCAATCACGCTCGTTATACGGTTTACAAGAAATCCGGATGAATCATCAGCATCAAATTGCGAAGGTGGTGTTTTGGGAATAAAATCAAACGGCTGAAAACTAAAGCTGTCATATACAAGCGTGTTCTCAGTGGTTACAAATATTATGTATGTCTTTTCGGTCATTTTACGTAACTCGGTGGCAACATCAAAACCACCTATATCTGGCATTCTGATATCAAGGAAAACCACATCGAACGGTTCCGCCTTGTGCGCGTTCAGAAAATCCTTGCCAGACACAAACTTTTTTGTTTGTGTCTCTACACCTCGCTGCTTGAATTCATCCGAAATATGCTTGTGAAGATAGTCTAGAATTGCAGGCTCATCGTCACATATCGCTGCTTTTATCATTATGACCGCCTCCCTCTGTAAATATATTATCACATTATCGGAAAAAAATCAAGGGCATAACCCAAGATTTTGTCAAGGTTTATGCCCTTTGTGCTTGTAGAACAACGTATAATCGACGTTTTCTCCATTGTTAGAGTGTAAATATAGGAACTCCTGTTAGCAACAGCATGGTCGAATTCTACGTTATGCAGAGATACCTCCGTCCCGATCTGCTTGAAAAGGCAGGATTGCAAACCTTTGATGATTGGGCGAGCACGTTCGGCGAAGTTATATCGCAACTTGAAATTAAGCCTGCCGGAAACGGATTTCAAAATAAGAACAGGTTCTCGAAATTCGTAAATATTCCCGAACTTATGCAGATTTACAAAGAGTTTGCGGATATTCAAACTCCGGATATGATAAAACTTCCCGTTCCGAAATTAAAAACGGGAGAGCCTATTGTCGTAAGCTCAAAGCCCGATGATCGGCAGAAAGCATATATGAAAGAATTGGCGGCGCGTTCCGAGGCGATACACGGCGGCAGCGTTGACCCTAGCGAAGATAATATGCTTAAAATTACTCACGAAGCACGTCTGCTCGGGTTGGACAGCCGCTGTATTTTCAAGGACGCGGAACCCGCGCCGGACAGCAAGGTGATGAAACTTCTGGATAATCTGGAGCAGAATTACCGTGATACTATGGAACAGAAAGGAGTGCAGATTGTATTTTGTGATATAGCTATAAACGAGGATTCGGAGCATTTTTCGATTTACGAAGCCATTAAAAACGACCTTGTAAAGCGCGGCATTCCGCGTGATGAGATTTGTTTCGCGGGTGACGCGAAAACGGACAAGGCTAGAGCGGAGATGTTCGAGCAGCTCCGCAAGGGCGAAAAGCGTTTTATTCTTGCAAGTACCTCAAAACTCGGAACGGGCGCGAATATTCAGGACAGGATTTGCGCTATTCACCACTTGGATATTCCGTGGAAACCGTCTGATTTGACCCAACAAGACGGTCGCGGAATACGTCAAGGCAATATGTTTGACGAGGTAGGGATTTATCACTATCTGACCGAGGAAACGTTCGACGCGTATATGATGGGAATTATCACGAATAAGGCAAAATTTATCAATCAGATAATGACTTCAAAAGACCCCGTGCGCGTTTCGGAGGACGTTGATGAGATGGTGCTTACATATTCGCAAATGCAGGCTATCGCGTCGGGAAACCCGATGATAAAAGAGAAAATTCAGCTTGACAACGATATTGCAATGCTGAAAACTCTCGAAGCAGAGCATAAAAAATCCGTGTTCAAAATGCAGGAGTTAGCGGAGCGCAGACTGCCGCAGACGATTGACAATTACGCGGATTTGCTCCAAAAGGCGAGTGCCGATCTGAAAGCGTTCCAAGAGCAGCACCCCGATAACGCGGAATTTAAAATCGAGATCGGCGGCAAGACCGTTGACGAGAGAACCGATGCGGGTAAAGAAATCGAGGCGGCAATTATTAAGTGTTCGGCAAACGGTGAAACTGTCGCTATCGGAAAATATTTCGGGTTTGGTGTAACTATCGAGAAAAATCTCGCGAATACAACTTTGTTTTCTTCGGGAACACCTTGCATTGCCGTACTTCACGGAAAACTCAATTACACCTGCGAGGTATCGCTCGGTAATGATGTTGGTAATGTTCGCCGAATTGAAAACCTTGCGGGAAATCAGATAAATCAGAAAATTCAACAGCTTTCTGCAAGTCTTGACAAGGCGAAAAACGATCTTGAAGAAGCAAAGGCTAATATGGCGAAACCGTTTGAACGCGCGGAGGAATTGGCACAAATGCAGGCTCGGCTCGAATTTGTAAATGACGAATTGAGCAAAACACAAGTTGATGATGAGCCTATAATTGTTGAGCCGTCCGAGGAATCCAAAGATGACGATCTCGACATTGCGGACAGGGTAAATCCATTTTTGAGAAACATTCCCCCGAAAAATGACGGCACGGCTGAACCGCCGCATAAATTCAGACGTTGAAAGGAGAATTTTATATGAGTATCAAGAACAGAGATGAAAGTATCGAGATCATCTCGAATTGTGTACCTAAAGACCTGCTTAAAAAGGCAATAACGGGCGGGTATTCCGATGCCGCGTTATCCTTTATGGCAGACTTAAGGGATAAGTATTTGAATAAAATACTCGACAGCAGCTTTTCCGCAAATGCTGTGAATAAGCTGACGGAAGCCTGTGAAAGCGGCAAGCTCGGTTATGGCGATCTTAGCAGAATAGTGCGGTTCGCTCCGCACTATGCGAATCACGAAAAGTACATAGATGATATGCTGAGCAGCATTGATAAGGGCGTATTTCCTACCACCGCCGCGAAGATTTTTGCGGCGGTGGGATACGAGGAAATGCCGTATAATGAGGCGCTGGAGTTGGTGAAAAGCGGCGCGTTTTATCCGACCGATCACGCGGGATTTTCCGTTACGGAAGATGTATCAAGAGAACTTGATAAAATGTGCTATCCGCTCCGTGCTTGTGAGGGCTTTAATTATTGCTACGATATTGACAGCGCCGACCGATTGGAGGGCGCTTTGGGACGTAGCGCGGCGATAACTGTTCCCGACAAAACGATTGCCGTAAAGGTAAACGAAGCCATGAAACGCGAGGATTGGGACGATCTGCGTGATTACATAACTTCCGAAATGGGACAGTATATCGGAGATTTATCGGGGCAGATATTCGACGAAATTTGCAGTGATTTCGAGTGCGTAAAGCTGAGTGATGTTCTGTACGATAAAGTTAGAGCCGAATACGATAAATTTATTTCGGATATGCAAAAGGGAACGACAGCGGCGGCTATCGAATCCGCTTATGAAATAGTCTGGAAAGACAACATCACGCAGTACCTTGAAAACGAAAATCCGAATTTAACCAAAAATCAGTATGCCGCGCTTATATCCTCAAAAAATGCGTTGGACGAGATTTACGAGGAATGGTGTTCCAATGGCGAACTGCATAGCTATGATGATGTTGAGATCGCTATCGGGGATACCGCGAAAAAAAGGGAGTATTCTCTCGAACAGGAACAGAAAATGCGCGAACAGCCGCCCGTTATTCCCGAAGTTAAGGCGGAGGATATTCCCGAGCCGACCGAACCCAAGCGCAGATCGAGATAAGGAGGTAAATTTATGGCTAGAAAAAAGAAGTATTCCGCCGAGGAACGCGCGGCATTTGTCGAAAAAAAGAAGTCCGAAATGGACGAGATGATTCAGCGTATCGACGAGGGTGTCAAGGCGGTTTTTGAGTCGGAACGCTATAAGGAATATCTGAAATTCGCGTCCAAATTTACCGATTATTCCGCGCGGAACACAATGCTTATAAATATGCAGCGCCCCGACGCTACGCTCGTTGCCGCGTTCGGCAAGTGGAAAGAACTCGGTCGCCACATCAACAAGGGCGAAACGGGAATAGCGATTTTCGCGCCCGCGCCGTATAAAACAAATCAGTTTATCGAAACACAAAGACCCGCTTATGATGAACTCGGAAATCAGCTTTACAACGAGGACGGCACGGAGAAAATGGAAACGATAGAAACGCCGCTTACGGGAATGGCTTTCAAAACCGTGTACGTTTTCGACGTTTCGCAGACGGACGGAAAGGAACTTCCCGAACCTGTGAGCGAGCTGACGGGTGATGTTGATCCGACGCGAAAAGAAGCGGTGTTCGCGGCAATCAGAAAAGCAACGGGCATCGACATTGAATTTCAGGATATAAAAGGCGGCTCAAAAGGATATTACAGTCCGGCAGAGGACAAGATCGTTATAAAAACGGGAATGAGTGACGCGCAGACATTGAAAACCGTTTTTCACGAAGCGGCACACAAGCTGCTGCACGACCCGAAAAGCGAAATAGTTACCGCGAAATCTCCGCGCAACGAAAAGGAAGTGCAAGCGGAATCGGTCGCTTTTATGGTGGCTGAAAAATTCGGCTTGGATACCTCGGAATATTCGTTTCCGTATATCGCGTCTTGGAGTGAGGGAAAGCAGCTTGAGCAGCTTAAAAACGCATTGCAGGAAATTCAATCGGCGGCGAAACAGATCTCAAACGCTATTGAATCGGAACTGCTGAAAATGCAGAAACGGCATTTATCGCTTGATGAAAAAATAGCCGATGCCGAATTGAATAACGTTCAGAAAGCGGAATTTTTGATTGAGGACTGTGCGGATCGCGGTGTGGAATTTTCCGAGGAAGATACCAAAACTATTATTGAATTTGCTGAAAAGCATGAGGATATTTCCGAAACGGTTCAGCTTGTCGAGGATATGGAGGTCACGCAGCGGCAGCGCGACAATTACGGCTATGACTTCACTTATATGAAGCCTATTGACAGCAAGGAATCCGCGCTTGAAGCGTTCGACAAGGGCGAAGCGGTCTATCTGCTCTATCCCGACAATACCGAGGGAATGGCTGAAACCCGCGAGGATATTGAAAACTTCGGCGGCTACTTCGGAATTGAGAAAGAGCCGAAAAACACTTTGAAACAGGATAATGAATTAACGTCCGTTTCAAAATCTGTTGCGCTTGAGATGTGGGATAAAAATTCCGATGTGTTTATAGACGGGGTTCCCGCAGACAGCAGAGAGGACATTGCGAACGCTCCCGATACCGCCAAATTTGCGGTTTTGGAGTATCAGTTTTCGGCAGAATTGGATTTTGATAGAACGAATGGAGGTAATACTATGGCAGGAAATTACAATAACAACAATTACGGACAGCAGAATTACGGACAGTCCGCGCCGACAAATCCGAACGTTATCGGGAATACACCGTATAATCAGCTTGGCGGCAAGGGGCAGTTGCAGTTTTATACCGACCTCAAAAACCGTCACGCGGATAATATCGCTAATCAGCTTAACGCTGACGGAGTGCGTTTCAGCGGTTTGCGCAAGGGCGAGGTCACCACGATCACGATAAATAAAGCTGACATTCCGCGTTATGAGGCGGCGGTCGAAAAGGTCAAGCAGTCGTATCGGCAGAATAACGCGCCGGATCGCGGTTATCCGCAGCAGAATTATCCGAACGCGGGGCAGCCGTCATACAACAATGCACCGAATTATCCTAATTTCGGAAGTGTCGAGCAGCCGTCCGCACCGACAAACCCGAACGTTATCGGGAATACGCCGTATAATCAGCTTGGCGGCAAGGGGCAGTTGCAGTTTTATACCGATTTGAAAAACCGTCACGCGGATAATATCGCTAATCAGCTTAACGCTGACGGAGTGCGTTTCAGCGGCTTGCGCAAGGGAGAGGTCACTACGATCACGATCAACAAGGCAGATATTCCGCGCTATGAAGCGGCGGTCGAAAAGGTTAAGCAGTCATATCGGCAGAACAACGCGCCGGATCGCGGCTATCCGCAGCAGAACGGTGCGCCGCAATATCGGCAGAATGTACCGGAGCAGAATTATCAGCCGAATTTTCAGCAGCCGTATGATAATGCTCCGACAAATCCGAACGTGATCGGGAATACTCCCTATGAACAGCTTGGACTGAAAAATCAGTTGCAGTATTACACCAACTTGAAAAATCGTCACGCGGATAATGTTGCAAAGCAGCTTGACGAGGACGGCGTTCGGTTCAGCGGTATGCGCAAAGGTACGGTCACAACGATCACGATAAACAAGGCGGATATTCCGCGTTATGAAGCGGCTCTTGCCAAAGTGAAACAGATGTATGACAGAATGAATAATCCGTCCGCGCAGGTTCCCGAAACGGTGTTCAGAGAGCAAATGCCCAAACCGAAACAGACAGAGCCGCCGCGCACCGATATTCCCGAAATGAGCAATGACGAGCCGGATAATTTCCGCTCCGTACCTATCTGTACACAATCGCTTATGGAGGCAAAACAGAGTGGTAATCTCGGCGCTTGGAAAGACAGTGTAGCCGCGTCAAAGGCTTGTATCAAGTTTATTGAGGACAATTTGTCCGTCGCGTATGAGGGGCGCGATCTGGAGGGATTTGTCAAGCAGCTTAATGACAAATTCGGAATTGACCGCGCTATGTACACGGTCGCGGCAACGGTTCAGCTCAAAGATCACGACGGGCGGTTCACAAATGCGGTCAAGGAGAGAGCGGCGCAATTCAGCTTTGACAGCGATAATATGCGCTTGAAGTTTCTGACG
Source organism: uncultured Clostridia bacterium (assembly GCA_947177735.1). Classification (GTDB taxonomy): domain Bacteria; phylum Bacillota; class Clostridia; order Oscillospirales; family Ruminococcaceae; genus CAG-115. The sequence continues at coordinate 12,719 of CAMWVP010000041.1, read as the reverse complement.
GAACGTCACCCCGTTATGATAAATCATCTGTATCAGCAGATGATGAAAATGGAACACGATTTGCGGCTGAACGCGCCCGAACAGGATCGGAATTTGTCGGCGAATTTTGACGGAAAGCTGCTGTATTCTTCCGAGCACGTCAAGCTGGCTGACGATTTTCGCGGTATTCCCGAAACAAAATATTATAAGTCCTCCACGAATGAGTTTTTTATTCCGGAGATCGGTTGGCTGGATAACGACGCGTATGAACGTGAGAAAAATAATTCCGGTATCCCGGGCAAGGAATTTTACGCGAAAGTTACGCGCGTAAACGCTAACTGCATTGACAGCACGGGATTGGTGGGGCAGATGGATATGTCGAGAGCGGAATTTGACGCTATGCTCGAAAAAACATACGCGCCCGAAAATGCCGAGGAATTGAAATCCGCGCTTGCAAAGCTGGACGAACGCAGAAACGCGGCGGATATTCCCGAAAAGCCCACCGAGTATTACGCTGTGCGGCAGGAAAATAACAGAAAATTTTCCGTCTGTTCGATCAGCGCGGACGGGCTTATTACAACAGTCAAGCCGAATATTACTTCGATCACCGAAGCGAAAAAGGCTATGCTTGAAATTTTCGAGCAGAAGAAAAACAGCGCAAGGGTCGAGTTGGTTCACCCGCAGACGCTTGACGAGCTTTCGGCAGAGCAGTACAAGAACCGCGAGCAGACCGAGCTGCCGGATATAATGTACCGTATAAATCTCAATTCCGATAAGAAAGCCGCCGATACCCACGTTTTGCAGGAATACATCAAGAACTCCGACGATACATATTCCGTCGGACAGGAGGTCGCTAAGGGCGATTACGAGAAGTGCAACAAGTTCCTCGCGCAGCTTTTTAACTCTCCCAAGCGCGAGGCTCCCGTTCAGACGTATGAGATTTATCAGCTTAAAAGCGGTGATGAAATGCACGATATTCGCTTTGAACCGCTTGAATCGCTTGCAAAGCGCGGCAATAAGCCCGATTTTGCCAACTACGATAAAGTGTACGAGGGCAATGCTGCCGATCTGAGCGGCGATCTGGGCGAAAAGCTGGAGTCGCTGTATGAAAAGTTCAATCTTGACCGTCCCGAAGATTTCAAGGGACACTCGCTTAGCGTTTCGGACGTTGTGGTTCTGGAGGACAAGGCATACTATGTTGATGATGTGGGATTTAAGCCTTTAGAGGACTTTGTTCCGCTTGAAGTCAAGCAGTCGCGTTTTTTTGACGAGCTGCCTAAAAGATTGAGCGATATTGCCGAGGGTAAAATTCACCCGTTGCAGGACAATCTTTTAAAGGTCGGGAACGATGCGCTTAAGCTGAATGTGCCGCCTGCCGTTATGCGTGAAGCTGTTTATAGGATCAATAATGAGAAAACGGATAAGCTGGCAGAGTCTTATGAGAAGTTGTATGAGAGGAAAAATTCTCCCGACAGAGAGCCGCTGGAACGGGACAAGCCTGCAATTCACAAAAAAACGAAGCTGTGATACACCTCTATGAAGCTATTTTATATTTGGAGGACTCTCTTTTATCCATAATTTATTGAGCAGGACTTTGGAGTAGTAAGGATTATCTGCAAAGCCAATCTTGAAAATCTCGCCAAGCAATGGATGGATTTCGAGGGGCAACAACTTACGAGGTTGTGTTCAAGCGCAACATCGAGTGAGAGCAACTCGGTATGCACAATGACTGAACAGATACAGCACTCTAAAACAGCATAATATACTGAATAAACGAAAAGCGAGGGAGTGAAAATTCTCTCGTTTTTTGTAGAGATAAGTCAAATTAGCTTTCAATCGAGGTACCAAGATTTTCTTCTCCCCAACGTTTCATGTGTTCTAAGATTGGAATAAAGCTGATTCCCAACTCGGTAAGAGAATATTCAACGTGCGGCGGCACTTCTCCAAAATCGTGTCTAGTAATAAATCCGTCCGATTCAAGCTCGCGCAGTTGTTTCGTAAGGCTTGATTCTGTAATATCTGCAATATGCTTACGCAATCCCCCAAAACGACAAACATTTTCAAAAGAAATATAATACAAAATTTCGATCTTCCACTTGCCGCCGAGAATTTTTTGCAGTGCCGAAACAGTTGGACAACGCTTTATCGATTCTTGAGTTTTCTTCATATTACCATCTCCCAATTACATTATATCATAATAATCAGTAAAAATCAAGGTATATCAAAATTTACATATACTTCAAAAAAGTACAGTACTTGAAAATAACGAGTGAATAAGCTAAAATACTTATAAAGGAGATGATCATTTTGCATTACACGGGAACGATTTGGCGACCGCCATACGAAGCAAGGTCGCTTTTGTTGGAAATAACGGCGGGGTGTACTCACCACAAATGCAAATTCTGCACACTTTATAATGATCTGCCGTTTAATTTTAAAATGTCACCTATCAAGGACATTGAGGCAGATTTGCTTGAGCTACAAACGGCACTTTGTGATCCAATATCAAAGATAACTTCAAGCATGACAGGAAATAAGCCTTTTACAGCTGATCGAGTTTTTCTCACAGGTGCGAATCCGTTTGTGCTGTCTTATGACAAATTATCAGAGATAGCAGAGCTTATCCACAAATATTTGCCTTTTATCAAGACAATAGGTTCGTTTGCAAGAATAACAGACATATCCTCAAAGACTGATGATGAACTTTCACGCCTTTCCGATAAGGGATATGACGCGCTTACGATCGGCATCGAAACAGGTGACGATAAGGCTTTGGAGTTTATGAATAAAGGATATGTTTCCGCAGAAATCATCGAGCAATGCAGCCGCTTGGATAAAGCGGGAATTCGTTATAGTTTTTTCTATCTTGCGGGAATCAGCGGAGCGGGGCGCGGTGAGGTCGGCGCAAAACTTACTGCTGACGTGTGTAACCAACTCAATCCAATTTTGATAGGGGCAAATATGCTTACGGTATATCCAGATTCTAAACTTTTCAGTGAAATAAAAAACGGCAATTGGCGTGAGGAAAGCGAGCTTGAAAAGTATATGGAGATCAGAACATTGATTGAACACTTGAAGATCGAAACTTGTGTTGCAGCAATTGGTTCGTCAAACGCTTTTCGTTTTCAGGCGGATATACCAAAGGATAAGGAAAAGCTGCTTGCTTTTCTTGATAAAATAATCAATAATGTGAGCGAGGGGGATCTGATGGCATATAGAAAAAGCGTTAAACATCTGTGATCATTTTATTTTCTACCTTGCCATTTCCTGTATACTACATGACCGTGATATGTATTTGGTGTGGTTAGTCATTAACAAGGAAAATTAATTTTAGCCTTGACTTTTGTGTAAATAAATGTTATAATATGGATATAATGATTGATTCTATGCGCTGATTACCGAGCAAGACAACGAGTGTATGGTGTCGCTAGAGGTTATTCAAAAATCTGTAAACGGGTTGTCAAGAATCTTTGTACTGCATGAAACTGTAATTAAGGAGTTAGGGACAATAGCGGATAAGCAGAATGTAGAATCGCAGGATTTAATCACGGATATAACGGTTTATATGCTCGGATTAGAACATATAAAGGTTTTAATTTAATTGAACTTCAACAGTGAATGGAAGTGAAATGATGGAACAGCCAAAGGTATTTATTTCATACTCGTGGGAAGATGATGCTCATAAAGATTGGGTTAAGCAATTTGCCAACAGATTACTATCTGATGGAGTTAATGCAATAATAGATCAATATGACCTTGAATTAGGAGATAGACTTCCTCAATTTATGGAACAGTCTATTGCTAATTCTGATTATGTTTTAATCATATGTACCCCTACCTATAAAAGCAAATCTGATGAAAGAAAAGGGGCGTTGGCTATGAAGGACATATAATCTCTGGAGAGTTATTTGCAAGAGGAAATGAAAGAAAGTTCATACCTATAATTAAAAAAGGAACAGCACATACTTCCATTCCCACCAGTTTGTCTGGGAAACTTGGCATTGACCTTACTGACAGCGTACATTATGAAAATAACTATAAAGATTTGATTACTACATTATTTGGTAGCAAAAGAAAACCACAAATCGGTAATCGTACTGCATATGTTGGTGATCCGTCAATGCAAAGTAAGGTAAAAGATGAAGAACCTATACATATACTTGGTATAATTGCGGATGAGGTTACAGTTCCTAAGATGGATGGATCATTAGGATGTGCATTGTATAAAATTCCTTTTAGGCTTTCAAAAACACCAAGCGATTTGTGGAAACAGCTTTTTATATCTACTTGGCAATCACCTCCTTGTTATTCAACTATGCACCGATTTGGAATTGCTTCTGTTTTGGGAGACAAAATAATTTTAGATGGCACAACTATTGAGGAAGTAAGAGATTATCACAGAGAGACATTGCTTCTCTGTGTGGAAGAAGCTAATAAAAAAGAAAAAGCAATTCTTAGCGAAGAACAAGCAAGAAAAGCCCGAGAAGAAGCTCGAAAGTCCGAACATTTTAATAATGTAAACAATATAATTGATGAAATAAAGTTTTAGGTTGCTTGTTTTTTGAAAGACAATCAGCTATAATTCTCTTGTCATCATGGCAACAAAAACTCGGATAGCCCATAATTTATGGATAATTCGGATAATATGGAGATTATGGGCTAAATCGTTCAAACAAGTTTGTTAAAAGCAAGCTTTGTAGGGGCGAGTAGGGATAAGTGCGACGCTATCGTGAAATATACGCTACCGGAGGACAATAAACAAGTCTTTGCGGCAAAGTATATTACTTGTATTCTGAGCGTGAAAGAATTTAAGCGAGAGCTTAACCTTAGCGATTTTGAGAAGCTGGATGATTAAATTTATAGGTGATTATGATATGTTGTATGATGTAATAATTATCGGTGCGGGACCTGCGGGCTGCACTGCCGCAAAAACACTTTCCGAAAACGGATATAAGGTTCTCTTAGTTGAGAAATTCAAGCTGCCGCGATATAAATCCTGCTCGGGACAGCTTATTAAGAAAAGTCTTGATCTGGTTCGCGAGTATTTTGGTGAAGATGTTCCCCAAAGTACGACCTGCGCTCCGCCGGAAAATCTCGGAATGATATTCACCGATGATAAGAGTGAAACATTTCGGTTTGAGCAGCAAGGGCTTAATGTATGGAGAAGCACATTTGACAATTGGCTTGCCGAAAAAGCCGCGAAGTCTGGTGCGGAAATACGCGACAACACTTCGGCAATATCTGTATTGGAAAACAATGATGGAACGGTCATAGTAACATTGAGGGGGGAGAAATCTTACATCGAGCAGTCACGATATGTTATTGATTGCGAGGGAGCGGTTGGAGTGATAAAGCGCAAGTTGTTGAACATTACACCGCAGTATATTTTGACTTTTCAGACGTTCAATCTGGGCAGCATTGATCTCGATCATCATTATTTTTACGCGTTTTTGCAGCCCGAATTATCCGAATATGACGCGTGGTTCAATGTCAAAGACAATCAGCTTGTGCTTGGGGTTGCTGTTAAAGACAAAAGCAAAATCGAGAGTTACTACAAGCGGTTTATCTCGTATATGGAGAAAAATCATGGGCTGAAAATCGAAAAGCAACTCAAAGTTGACAAGTGGATAATGCCGCATATTCGCCCGGATTACGCAATAAATTGCGGTGTTGGGAGAGTATTGTTTGCGGGTGAAATCGCAGGATTTTTAAATCCTATGGGCGAGGGAATTTCAGCCGCAATGGAGAGCGGACATCACGCCGCTGTGTCTGTAATAAACAACTTCGATAATCCCGCTCTTGTTTGCTCCGAGTACAAAGAAAAAACAATCTTGCTTTATGAGTATATGAAGCGGCAATGGAATTTGATAGCGCGAATGACCGATACATTTGCTGAAATGAATATCAAATAAGGTAGCGAACGATATTATTACAATTTACAAAATGATAAGGCGGTGTTTGTATGCACCGCCCTATTTTTATATGCGCTTATTTGAACGATTATTGCGTTCTTGGGTTTGCCGTTCTTCCTCAACAAGCCGCGAAATATAATCCCCTCGCGAAATATCATAGTAGGTTTTAGCAATATCGGAATACAGTTCACAAAGCTGTTTGCACCGCTCGAATTTTTCTTTGAGCGGTGCGCTTTTTTGCGCCGTTTCGGAAATTACATTTTTGAGATAGTCGTAATCTGAACGTGACCGAATATTGTGGTTTTCAAGTACCGTCATATACATTTTTATCCGCAGTTCCTCGGCGGATGTGGGCTGCTGTTTTTCCAAGAGCGTAAAATATTCTTCCGCTTGCTCGGCAAGACCTGTGAGCGTATCTTGCTGTGCGGTAAGAGTGTTCAATTCCTGCCTTGCCTTTTCTACTTCATACTGAAGTTGCTCAATTTTCCCCTCGACCTCTCCGATGGAGCAGAGAGTGTCGCGGTTAATGATTGTAAGCTGCGCTGACAGCTTGTAAACGTCCATATCGTTCTGCAGCGAGTATGGCGCGGAGGTATCTCGCTTGCGCTGAGTTTTTCCGCCTGTGATTGCAAGCTGTTCAACATCATAAATCATTGCGGTATACCGTTCACTCAATTCGGACGGCTGACCTCCGAGAAGCGTTCCTCCCGAACCAACGTCCTTCCACAAAATTCTCGAAGCAAGGCTTTCAATGGTGTAGTCCTCGCCAAGCGTTTTTAAGCGGACTGCTCTCTGCTGATCGGGAGCCTTGACCGAAATATATTTTCCGCGCCGAACGGTGTAGCCGAGCATTTCCAACGCGGCAAGCAGCTCGTCAACATTTTTGACCTTGAGTATCAGTCCGTCAATCTCAAGACGGATTTTTTGTTTCCAAGAGGTGCCGCGCTGTTTGTGTTCCCATTCATTATAAGCCGCATTTTGGCTTACTCCTTTTTTCGGCTCAATCGGCTTTATCCCAAAAGCAAGGCATACCCTGTCGGAAATCTCGCGGAGCTGTTTGAGGGTTGTCTGATTATCATTGAATTTATGCCCGTCAACCCCGTAAGCATTTATTATGATGTGATTATGGGTATGCTGCTTATCAATGTGCGTTGCGATAACGACTTGACAATTATCTCCAAAAGCCTTACGCGCAAAGGTTCTCGCAATTTTGTGAGCAAGTTCCGGAGAGATATTGTCTTTCGGATCGAATGACTGTATGTAGTGAATAGCTTTCACGTTCCCCTTGCCTTGTTTGGGCAAGGGGGCATTATATTTTTCTCCCGAAAATTGTTCGTAAACTGTTTTCATAGCAAGATATGCGTCCTTTGCATTAGGTAAGCAATTTACGGCATTGGTGTAAAGCAAATCCTCGGTCTTGTCGGGATTGAGTATGTAGGCTAGGCTGCGATTGACGGTAGTGCGGAGAGAAATTGATTTAACGTATGGCAAATTTCCTCGTTCTCCTTTCTGAGTTTCTCCACATCTTCGGCATAAATGCTGTTGATCTCGTTCGCTTTCTTCGCGATCTGGTTGATGTTCGCGCCGATAATTCTCAATGCTTTCATCACCTCACCTGCTGCCTCCATATTTATATAGGTAATATGTCCGTCAAGCGATATACGCCTTATAAATGCACTTGTTTTCATCGAAACCGAAGCGGCTCGTTCCTCGATCTGCGCCCATTCATCAAGCGAGTATATGACTTTCTTCTCTCTGATCTGCTTGTATTTTCTCAAAAATATCATCCTCCTGTTATTGTAATGATTTTAGGCTGTGCCTATTTTGTGAGAGGGATCGTTTTAGGGTGGCGGGTTCCATAAAACGAATTTGAGGGGTATTTCCTCAAATTGGGAAAAGTTGCCAAAGTATGGTCAACTTTCTGTGCTTGCTAATCATTCCAAACGCAAAAATAGTCCATACTCGATTTCCCCTTATTTTTTTGTAGGTGCATACCGTCCTCAAAATCATTCCGCAGCGGCGAACAGCGGAATTTTTTTACCCCTCTATATATTACGGTCAAAAAAAGGTGCTTTTCAAAACCTCCTCTCTAACAATTCGTCGAATTGCACAAGCAAAGAGGCTATCAGAAATTTTATTTATGCACATATACAAAATGCTTTGAGTATGGTTTTAAAACAGGGGTTAAAATGACCGGAATATATGAAAGGAAAAATTTTACCGAGATTTGTTCGCCGCACATCTTCGGTATGTAAGCAGAACTTCCTTTCAAAAAAATCCGTTTGAAAGGGGAGAACTATTTGGACAATGTTTTCTCGGAGATAAAGAGCAGGCTGGCTATGCCGGAGGTCGCAAGGTTCTATGGATTGGAAATGAACAGGGCGAATATGGCTTGCTGTCCGTTTCACGACGATAAAACTCCGAGCCTCAAGGTTTACGACGACCACTTCTATTGTTTCGGCTGCGGGGCTACGGGAGATCAGACGGGATTTGTAGCTAAGCTGTTCGGGCTGCGGCAGATAGACGCGGCAAAAAAGATCAGCGAGGATTTTGGATTGGGGTTGTTTGATAGAGAGTTCGCCGCTCCTATTAAAATAGCACCAAACCCGAAATACGAAATGCAGAAGTGGCTCGGTGAAGCACGGCAGACCGTCAAGGATTATTTGACTACACTTTACAAATGGCATAGGGACTATGCTCCCCGAAATCAGGATGATGAATTTCACCCGCTGTTTGTGGAGAGCTTACAAAAAATCGACTACATAGAATATCTGCAAGATATTCTCACGCGCGGCTCGGAGGAAGATAAGCGCGATCTGTACGAAAACGGCAAAGCCGATATTGAGAAGATCAGAAAGCGGTTGGACGATTTCGATAACGTTCAGCGATTTGAAAAAAGAAAGGCAATTTAACAGGAGGGTTTACTATGTTTATTAAGGATAAGGAAACACGCGATTTTCTGCGCACTATCAAGAGCTTTATGGCTGACGAGAACGATTATTTGCTGCCTGTGAATGACAGCAAGAACATTGATCCCGACAAGGTTCTGTTGGGATACTATGACGATCAGTACATCTATCTTATACCGAGCGTGGTGACGGGAATGTGTGACGTGGCGAGAATTAGCTGCGGCTATGACCGTTTCGATATGCAGAAGATTTTGCGTAACCTCTTTGCGCTGAATATCATAAAGGTGCATTGGGTCTTGTCGAAGGAAGTTCGTTACCGTCCGCAGAAGCGTATTGGCGGCACAAAGCATAGATACATAACGCTGATCCGGAGCGAGTTTGAGAAATCTAGGCTCGGTGGTCTGACGGAGTTGTTGGCTGCTATCAAGAACGTGGAGGGCGGCGATGAATAAAACGCAATTTATAAATGAGATCGCAAAACGCAAGAGGACAAGCTCGCGGAGAGCATATCGCGCGGTGAATGATGTGATGGATACTTTAAGAATCGTTTTGCTACAAGGTGAACAGGTACAGCTTGGCGGTTTCGGAACGTTTGAGATTCTGACGGATATTCGCGGTGAGCGTATTCCCGTATTCAAGGGCGGTAAGGCATTGAAGAAAGTGCTGAACACTATAAAGGAGGAATGACGGAATGGAAGATCAGAAGAAGCCCGCCGTTACCCTCTCCGAGGAACAGCTTGACGCGCTGGCACAAAGTCTTTTGCCCGTTATGCAGGAATTTTTCAATTCGGATAGGGGTAAGAAAATTTGGGCAGAACATCTCGAAAAAGTTCAGCAGGGCAAAGAGAACATCGCTTAATAATATCGCACCCGAAAGTCAAAAAAAATCATCAATTTATCGCTTTAAAGTATTGACAATCACTTTCGGGTGTGGTATAATCATATTAAAGATTGACGGAAAAGATTTTGACAGACTATATATTATAATGTATAACAAGGAGGTCGTTAATGTGAGGGCAGTGATTTATGCGCGGTACTCCTGCGATAACCAACGCGAGGAAAGTATCGAGGGACAGTTGCGCGAATGCCGCGAGTTCGCCACACGAAAGGGCTACACGTTGGTCGGTTCATATATCGACAGAGCGGTATCTGCGAAAACAGATAACCGTCCCGAATTTCAGAGAATGGTCAAGGAGAGTTCTGGCGGACTTTTCGATATGGTCATTGTCTGGAAGTTAGACAGGTTCGCGCGTAACAGATACGACAGCGCACATTACAAGGCGGTACTTCGCAAGAACGGTGTGAAAGTCATTTCTGCAACGGAGGCAATATCCGAGGGCGCGGAGGGAATTATTCTCGAATCGGTACTTGAGGGATATGCGGAATATTACTCCGCTGAATTATCCGAGAAGGTTATCCGTGGAATGACCGAGAACGCTTTGAAATGTCAATACAACGGCGGGTATATTCCCATTGGCTTTAAAATTGATGAGTACAAGCATTATCAGATAGACGAGCTGACCGCTCCATTTATTAAAGAAGCGTTTCTTATGTATGTCAACGGCAGACAAATCAAGGATATTGTGACGTACCTCAATGATAACGGTGTCCGTTCTTCGCAAGGCAAGCCGATAGGTAAGACTACGGTCACGGAGCTTTTGCAAAATCGCAAGTACATAGGCGAGTATCGGTACAGAGATGTGGTCGTGCCGAACGGAGTTCCCGCGATCATTTCAAAGGAATTGTTCGCTCTGGCAATGGACAGGCTGGAGAAAAACAAGTACGCGCCGTCAAGCTATAAAGCCGACGAGCGGTATCTGCTCACATCAAAGCTGATGTGCGGTGACTGCGGTGCGCTGATGGTTGGCGAGGGTGGAACAAGCGGATCGGGCAAGGTTTACCACTATTATAAATGTGTAAGTGCTAAGAAAAAGCGTGGCTGCCATAGAAAATCGGTGCGGAAAGAAGCTATTGAAGAATTGGTTATGAGAAAGACCGTTCAGAGCGTTTTCGAGTGTAATGCAATGGATAGCTTGGTTGAGCATTTGATGATGTGGCAGGCTAAAGAGAATACGGTCGTTCCTTTGCTCCAAAGGGAACTGGGGGAAGTAGAGAAAAGTCTGGAGAATATGGCTCGCGCGATAGAGCAGGGCATTATAAATCCAACGACAAAGAAGCGTATGGACGAACTTACGGCGCAGAAAACAGACCTTGAGGTCAAGATCGCCCGTGAGGAAATCCAAGCGCAGATACTGACGAGCGAACAGGTCAAGTTCTGGTTATCCAAGATGATAGACCTTAACCTTTCAAGCCATGATAACAGGCTGCGCATTATTGATACGTTTGTAAATTCAATATATGTTCACGATGACCGAGTAATTATCAACTTTAATTGCAGAGAGGAATCCGAGGTGATTCCTCTCCAATTAAATCAAAATTGTTCATTTTTACAGGGTCTGGGGGAGCCAAGTCGAACAAAGGAGAACCACCTTGGTGGCTCTCCTTTATTTGTTTTTATCTCGGAAAAGCTGTGTTTGGTGTGGTTATTCCAAGAGTATAAATAACAAGTGATTATTGAAAAGGACAAAATATCACAGGCAATGCGACCTTATTTCTGAAATCAACAGGTGATAAATCAGTTCGGGAATAGGAAAATAAAGACCGAGGACTACAATGAAATTCTCGCCATACTCGCGGTCAAGAAATGCCGTGAAATGGAGGGCGATACCTCGAATATGGAGCTTAATTTTACCTCCAAGGAAATTGCCGAAGCGGTGGAACGGTTCTATACCTTTGAATATTCGTACAGTTACAGTTATTGTGCCGGAAATGACTGCAAGAAAAAGATTTGTAAGGTGGTACATAATCGCGGTACAAAAAACGAATGGACGGAAACGATAACTACCTTTTACTGCGATAAAAATCACCAATGGCTGCACGGAAGTGTCACAAACAAAACGCTTGATGAGGTTTTGGCTTCGTACAATTTTACCGACAGGGAATGGGAACTTTACGAAATGTATCTCGGTTAAAAAAAGTGATGATGGGAGGGTAAAATGTTTGACTAATTTAAGAAGCATGGGCTGACGATTGGCGAGGATGTTCCTGAAAAGAATGGAAATCCGAAAAGGGATAAGGTGTTCATTGCGATTTTGATCGTGTTCGCTGTTATCCTTGCGGTCGGGTTTGTCACGGGAGTTGGCGGTGCCGCCGATAGTTCCGAGGTCGAGAATAATTTCAAGTTCCGATTTAATATTTCGGACGGGATCATGTTCGGCGGTCTTATCGTTGGATACATTATTATGAGAATGCGAAAGGGGCAAAAGTAATGAAGAACAAGGAAACAAGTATAGCGCGGTCTTTGCTCTTGAGGATAGGGGCAGTATGTAAACATCAAGTTAGTGGAATTTGTGGGCGGCAAGAAGCTCAGGGCGTAAAAAATATGCGGGAGTCCGGCGACAAATTTGCTGTGGACTTACGCAATAAGATTATTTGCTCGATAAATCAGAATTTAGCGGGGGTGATAGAATTCAAAACAAACACATGATACCGAACATAAAAAATCCGATGGAGAAAACAATATGCACCTTACAGTACGCGACCGCCTCACGTAGTGAATATTTATGAACAAAAATGCGCACGAATATCCCAATCACGGCGGGTAAAAGCATAACGGGTATTACCAAGTCGTTCGGCAAAAAATCAATTTCCATTATCAAAAAGAACAAGCCCCAATAAACAACCTCTGTTTTTACCGATTCTGTGCACTAAAAGCTATGGGCGAATTTTTGTTGTTTAGTAAGCCCTGTTTGCCGGTGAGCCGATACAGAGTTGTTCTGATACTTATTCGGAAACAACTCCATCATCGTTGGTGTATGCCTCAAGAGAATTTTCTTTCACTTGAATGCAAATATAACTG
>CAMWVP010000040.1 GCA_947177735.1 uncultured Clostridia bacterium | reverse complement strand
AATGGCTAACGGCGATGTGGACCGTCCTTGACGTTCACTCCTCCTCTTCGACCGCTTTCAGATTCATCTTTCTGATAAACGCGAAGCAGAGGTCTACCATGTTGATATAAACGCCCTTTTTGGATGTGAGAGTGGTCAGGTTCTCATGGAGAGCCTCCTGCTCGTTCTCGGGCAGCGCGAATACTATCTCGGTATGCGGGAAGTGCTGTCCGTTGAGCTCCAGCTCGCGGACCTTCAGCGTACCGTCGTCGTTGACAACGCGCAGCGAATAGTCGTTCGAGCGCATCTTAAACCAGTCAACGTTCGCGAAAACGCTCTTAGCGCCGAGACCAAAACGTCCCTCGCGCTTTTTATCGCCGTCGTTGCGCCCGACGGAGAGGTAATAGAATACCTGCGCCAAAGTAAAGCCCGTCTCGTTATAAGTGAGCTTGACCTGACCCTCGTCGAGGAACTCGATCATTACCTTGATGTTGGGATCCTCGTAGTCGCACCCGAAAACGTTCTGCAAAAGCTCTCGGATAATGGACTCTCTCGGATAATCCTTAGCGATGCCCGCAACGTTGATAGCGCCTCTGCCGGCATACATATTGTTGAAATAGTCCTTAAACGGACTGCTGTCGACCTGTCCGGACTTCAGCTTGCCTTGTATGTCGTCGATAACCGACTTCATACCCTCTTTATCGCCCGCGGTATTTCGCTCAAAAAAGTCACCGAGCAGCTTTTCCACAGTTTCATAGCTCTCGCTCATTATCTACGCCTCGTTTCTCCGCGCTATTGTTATTCCCGGTCAAGCTCCGCACGGTGGAGCTTTCACGTGCTTGAAACGGCTCAGATACCGTCGTTATAGATCTTGATGTAGTCCTTGAAGGAGCGGTCGGAATCCTGCTCCTTAGCCCTGTATTTCCATATTCCGTACAATACGGGATACTGTATGCAGTCGTTGAGAGAAACTATCTCCTGCTTTATCTTGAGGTGGAAATCGTCGTTCTTATGCAGCTCGTCGATCTTTGCCTTCGCGTCGGCAAGCCCCTTGAGAGCGTCAAGCGCAAACGGCTGATTGGAGTAGCTGTCGTTCGTGAACGTATCCGCCATTGCCCCGCAATCCGGAGCCTTGACGAGCTTTCCATCGCTGACGATACACAGCCCGCTGAGAGCGTTTATCGCCGCCGCTATATCGCCGTCGGAGGAGTTTTCGCTCAGCCCAAACAGCGTGTACACCCTCGCGAGCATATTCTCCGCGAATTCCGCGAGCTGCTTGCTGTTCGCGATCTTCTCCGTTTCGGGCATCGCGTATTCGCACTTTACCTTTTTAATGAGGTCAAGGCAGTTGTCTATTTCCTTGGCAACGCCTCGGATGTACTTAAGGTCGGCGATCAGACTGTTCAGACATTTATCCTTTTCGGGAACATCGAGCAGTATATTTCTCGCGGGAAGCTTTCCGCAGAAACCGCTTTCAAGCTGTAAATAAAGCACCTTTTCAAGCGCGCATGAGTCAAACAGCTTATTGCTGTCGCGGAAGATGATAAATCTTCTGTCGGCCTCCTCGGCGCTTCCGTGCCGTGTCATTCTTCTTTCAAGAAGCGCGGGCGACAGCGGGAGCTCGTAGTTGATAACGCAGTCCACGCTCGCCATTCCGTAACCTACCGTGCCGAGACTGTCCGTGCCTATAATAATGCGCGGGTGGTCGTTTTCGGCGTTTACGGACAGCTTTCTGATGATCTCATTGGGCTTTGTGAGCTCGTCTCTCGCAACGCGGACTTCGGCGCCGTACAAGCAGGTAAGCGCCTTGCGGAGATACTCTGTGGTCTCCTTGTCGCAACAGTAGATCATCATACGACCTTTTTCGCCGTCAATAAATTTCAGCAGAGCGTCAAGCTTCTTGTCAAATGTCCTTAAGTCCTCGACGTCGGAGCGCGTATACGAGGGCTTTATGTAAGCGCGGCGCTCCTTTTCGTGCTTCTCGCAGTCATAAGCCTCGAAAACGTTTCCGCCGTAGCGGTAAGCGGGAAGCCCCGACCGCAGGTCAACACGGCGGCGGAGGTTCACCAGAGCGTCCTCCTCGAAGCCGTAGTCAATAAACGAGACCTTGCGCTCGAGCTTATCCGAGTATACCGGAACATCGAAATATCTCGAAACAACGTTTTCCTCGTCAAGACGTGAAGCGCCCGCGTCAAATCCGATCTCATCGGCCTTATCCGCCTTTTCACCGTCGGACAGCACGCCCTTTATCAGCGCAATGAGATCCGCTTTGTCCTCGTCGGACTTCGCGGGGAACGGCGTGTTTATAAGCAGCTTATCGCTGCACCATATGAGGTTCTCGCGATACTTCTTATAGTCGGGAACGCCGCTGTTCAGCTCTTCGTCGATGATTATCAGGTCCCACAAGAAGCTCTTGTTGGCTTTCTTTTTAAGGACGTTCTCTCCGAAGAGCGTGTCGGACGACATCATGTACAGCCCCGCGCCGAACTCGTTAAAGAACAGCAGGGAGTTCGGAGCGCCCGTAATTATCTTGAAATCCGCGCCCAGCCCCGTCACCATCACCCTATACCAGCTGTAAAGCTCGCTGTTGGGCGTGATTATGAGGATATTTGGGTTTTCCTTTTCCGCCAGTACGTCGTAAACGCAGAGGCTTGCCTTGGTGTATTTCTCCGAGCCGAACTCTCCGCAGTTCACCGCGAAACCGAACCTGCGCAGCTTTTCGGCAGCGGCAAGGTTGGCGGCTGACAGATTCAACCCCGCCAGCGGCATCCATTTAAAATTGCTCAATATCTCGCACCTCCAAAATTGTAATCCGGTTTAAATGCGCACAGCAGCAATATACACGCCGTAAAGATCCGTAGCCGTTGCTTGATCTTTATTCGCTACTGCGCCTTTATTTATAAACATAAAAAATCCTATACCCTAATTATACACCAAATGCTTAATTATTACAAGTCCGACAATACCCATAATTATATAGAAAAATTAAGGGTCAACTTTGTGAATATTGCACAAAAGTAATCGTTATCACAAAAAATAAAATGAATTAAGCGAGATTTAGTGCGGTGTCAGGGCAAATCATACGATTTAGTATGGTAAATCAAGACAACTTTTTTAAGGATTTTCAAAATGCACAAAGTTTTTTCAAAAACTTTGTGAATAATTCACAAAGTAAAAAATAACCATTGCATTCCCGACGAAAATGAGTTACAATATAGGCAGTGAAAATCTTATGTAAAGGTGATATCGAATATGTTCAGAGCCGTGCTTTCTAAAAAGGACCTCTCGAAAGTTGACGAATATTACAGCTGTGTGAGCGATCTGCTCAGCGACAAATCCGTTCTCAGTCTCGGAGGATTCAGACACCACTGCGGCACGACCCGTCTCCAGCACTCGCTGAACGTGTCGTACTACAACTTCCTGCTCTGCCGCTTCTTCCGCCTCAACTCCAGAGCCGCCGCGCGCGGTGGGCTGCTCCACGACCTGTTCTTCTACGACCGCCACACTCATGAACGCGTCGCGAACTCCCATCCCGCCGAGCACGCGAACATCGCGTTCTACAATGCCGCCGAGATGTTCGGCGTAGACGAGCTCGAAGGCGAGATGATAGTCAACCATATGTGGCCTATGACGCCGCATCTCCCCCGCCACCTCGAGACCTTTATGATAACGCTCGTCGATAAATTCTGCGCGGTAGCCGAGGTCGCGGCATTCACGCTGAGAAAGACAGGCTCCAAGGTAAAGCTCGCCGAGAGCTTTGCTCTGATGCTGATACTTAGACTTACATTACGTATCTGAGAAAATACTTAGGCTGCCGTGCGCAGCCTTTTTTATTGCCCGAAACACAAAAAACGCTTGCAAATTGCCCAAAAAAATGTTATAATAAAATTGTATAATTTTTACAGGAGGACAATAAAATGATAGTTCAACCCAAAGTCAGAGGCTTTATCTGCACGACCGCTCACCCCGTCGGCTGCGAGGCTGCGGTCAAGGAGCAAATAGATTACGTCAAGTCCAAGGGCAAGCTCAACGGCGCCAAGAAGGTGCTCGTCATAGGCTCGTCTATGGGCTACGGGCTCGCGTCCCGGATATCGGCGGCGTTCGGCTGCGGCGCGGCTACGCTCGGCGTGATGTTCGACAAGGAGGGCGGCGGCAATAAAACGGGCACCGCAGGCTGGTACAATACCAAGGCGTTCGAGAAATTCGCCGCAGAGGAGGGCTTGTATGCCAAATCCGTCAACGGCGACGCTTACTCCGACGAGTGCAAAAAGGAAGTTATCGATATAATCAAACGCGATCTCGGCAAGGTGGATATGGTTGTATATTCGTTGGCGGCTCCGCGCAGAACGGTCGGCGAGACCGTCTACAAGAGCGTTCTCAAGACCACCGGCGAATCCTACACCAACAAGACCATTGACCTGCGCAATAATGCGATAACCGAGATAACCATCGAGCCCGCCACCGACGAGGAGATCGAGGCTACCGTCAAGGTAATGGGCGGCGAGGATTGGGAAGCGTGGATAGACACGCTCAAAGCCGCGGACGCGCTCGAGGACGACGCCGTGACCCTCGCGTATTCCTACATCGGTCCGAAGCTCACTCACCCGATGTACTATGAGGGCTCGATAGGCAGGGCTAAGGCGCATCTGCTCGCGACCTCCAAGAAAATCACTGAAAGCGGCGTAAAGGCTTATGTCTCCGTCAACAAGGCGCTTGTAACGCAGTCCTCCTCCGCTATTCCGATTGTGCCGCTTTATATTTCCATTCTTTACAAGATAATGAAAGCAAAAGGCAATCACGAAGGCTGTATCGAGCAGATGTACAGGCTGTTTGAGAAGCTCTGCAATAACGAGCTGAACCTTGACAGCGAGGGGCAGATACGCATGGACGATTGGGAAATGCTCCCCGACGTTCAGGCTGAGGTCACCAAGGCGTGGGAGAGCATCACCGCCGACAACTTTAAGGAGCTGACCGATATGGACGGCTACTGGAGCGATTTCTACGCGATGTTCGGCTTCGGTATCGACGGCGTGGACTACGACGCGGACGTTGAGGTATAAAAACGGGCGGGGCGAATTGAATTGCTCCGCCTTTTTTAATTAAATACATTTTTATGTAGGATTTCATATTTTTTCGCATCATCATTATTATTGCATGGAAAAATCTTCCGCAAATACATCCGGAGGTAAATAATATGAAATCAAGAATTACAGTCGGCATTTTCAGCATAATGATAGCAGCTTGTTCGCTGTCGATTGGAGGCTGTTCCGGAAACGATACCGAAAACAACGGAAATATTATTCAAAGTAATAACGGGTTAGCAGTTGACAAATCAAATAGTACACTAACGTCTAATAATTCCGATTGTCGATGCAACTACAGGATTTTTGATTGCTCCGGCTGATTACGAAATATATAACAGCTATTATTGCTCGGATTTGAAGTATTGGGAGGGGTATACCGCGAAATTCGAGGGCACAGTCACGGTAGAGGGATTTATGTGATCTTCTCCGCGCAATTCATATGAACCGGACGGCGGCGCGCTGCGGTTCACTCCCGTTGAGAATAAGCTGCCGATCATCGGCAATTACTTTGGACAGGAAACGGGGTTTGCGATAACAACGGCTTTCGACACATGGGAACTGCTCAGTCTCAACGAATCCGGTCTGATAGGCATTGGCGAACCCAAATGCGATATCGGCAACTTGGGAATCGGCGATATCATGTATGTCCGCGCAACGCTCAGCAACATAAGATATTTCGGTATCTATGCGGACGCGGAGCTTGAGGATATGGAGATACTGTCAGATGTACTTGCGCATATTGATGATTATATCTGAATCACATATACATAAAGGGCGGAGCACAAACTCCGCCCTTATCTCTGTCAATGAAAACCGTAAAGCTGAACCTGCTCGAAACCGTCCAGCAGCGAATCGGACATTCTGAACGCCACGTCAACGCCTCTCGCGACGCACTCGATAGGGTCGTCGGCAACGAAGCAGGGAGCTCCAACCCTGTCGGTGATGAGCTCGGGCAGCCCGCCGAGCAGCGCGCCGCCGCCCGTCAGCAGTATGCCGTTGCTGAGAATATCGCCGACAAGTTCAGGCGGCGTAGTCTCAAGCACGAGCTTTACCTGCTCGACTATCTCCATCGCGTTATCGTGGAGCGCCTCGTAGGTGTCGATATCGGATATCTCTATGCTCTCGGGCAACCCCTTGAGCAAGTGTCTGCCGCGCACGACCATCTTCTTGGCGCCCGTCGGCTTAAACACGTTAGTGATCTCCATCTTGGCTTTCTCGGCGGTCTTTTCGCCGATGAGTATCTTGTATTTCTGAGTGATGTGGCGGATAAGCGCCGCGTCCATCTTATTGCCAGCCATCTTGACAGAGCGCGACTGCACTATGCCGTTGAAAGACGCGATCGCAACGTCGGACGTTCCGCCGCCGATATCCACGACCATTGTGCCGTTCGGGCGTGAAATGTCAATGCCCGCACCGATAAGCGCCGCGATAGGCTCCTCGATGAGGTATACCTTTCTCGCGCCCGCCGACAGCGCCGCCTCAACAACCGCTCTCCGCTCAACGTCGGTGACGGAGCTCGGCACACACAGTACGATTCGCGGCTTGACCATAAAGCCGCCGTTAACGATGTTGATAAACTCCTTGATCATCGCCTGGGTCATATCGTTGTCGGAAATAACGCCGTCCTTTAGCGGCCGCACCGCAACGATGTACTCGGGCGTTCTGCCTATCATTTTATAAGCCTCCGTGCCTACGGCGACGACTGCCTTTTTCTTTCTGTCATACGCCACGACAGACGGCTCGTTCAGCACGATACCCCTGCCCGCTATAGTGATTATGATATTTGCCGTTCCAAGGTCGATTCCTATATCCAATGCCATTTCAAATACTCCCGTTAAAAATTAAGACAAGATAGTTGGTTTTCCATATATTCCCTAACTAACATATTATACCACAATCTGCCAAAAAATTCAACAAGTAATATTTCCCAAATTATTCATCGTGGAAGCAGCGTTTTTTGTTACCGATAAGCTCCCTAATCATTTCCGAGAGAACGATTTTCCGCACCGGCTCCATTCTTTCCCTCAGCTCTCGGGAGCCCGTGCGCGACGAACGGTTTATCCTCGCAAACCGAGCGGGGACTTTTTCGGATATCCTGCGCGAAAAGATCTCCACGCACTTGTGACAGCTGCACGCGTTGAAGCGGTCAAGTATCTCCGGAGCCTCGTATTCGATCGCCGCCTCGGTGAGGTTGACGACAACGCTGTCCTCCTCGCGTTCGGCATACGCTTCCCCGAGATCCATCTTCATCATTCTCGACAGCGGTTCCCTCCCGCGCAGCTGCTTCGGAACACGGCTTTTCCCCGCCAGAATAACGGGATTAACCGCGTTTTTATTCGGTTCGACCAGCCGCATGACCTGCGGGGTCTTGTTACCCGACGGCTCGGCTCTCTCCGCCTTTTTGGGAGACCGGGAATGTTTACTGCTCATTTCTTCGCTCCGCTCTTTTTGGGTTTCTTGTTGTCGTGAGGAGCTATAAGCTCCTTGATGAACGCCTTGTACTCTTGCGTCGCGCGGCTCTTCGGTGAGTAGGTCATGATGCTCTCGCCGTGCGCGGGAGCCTCCGCAATACTCACGCAGGCGCTGATCTTTGTCTTGAAGATCGACGTGTCGAGCTGTTGAGCGATCATCTCTGCGAGTTCCTCGACCTCCTTGGTCAGCGTGAAGCGAGGGTTGTACTTATTCAGCAGAATACCGCGCACGCAAAGCTGCTTATTGTAGTAGCGCTTTACGGCAAAGATAGTCTGCTTCAGCTGCGCAATGCCCTGAAGCGACAATATCTCGCACAGCATCGGGATAACAAGCTCGTCCGAGGCTGTATATGCGTTTATCGTCAGCACCGACAGCGCGGGCGGCGTGTCGAGTATCACATAGTCGTAGTTTTTAGAGACGCCTCCGAGCTGCTCGCGGAGAACGTATTCTCTGCCAACGCCCGTCATCTCCAGCTCCAAACCCGACAGCAGTATATTCGACGGCACAACGTCACATGTCTCGCCCTTGACTATCGCGTCACCGATGTCGCAGTTTCCCTTCATCACATCGTAGATCGTAAAGTTATCCTCTACCTCGACTCCCAGACTGAAGCTGAGATTGCCCTGCGGATCGAGGTCGATCGCCAGAACTCTGTATCCCAAGGCGACAAGCCCGCCACAAAGCGCGCTGCATGTGGTCGTCTTGCCAACGCCGCCCTTTTGATTAGTTACCGCAATTACTCTTGCCAAGCTAACACCCCTCCGGAAAATTAAGGCAGCACCGCGCAGAGACCTGATTCCACTGTATTACAGATAAATGATTGCAACGCGAAAAAAGGCGTAAGCGAGCGCCGTGCAAAGAGCGGTCTTTGTGCGCTGCTGCTTTCAGTAAACAAGGGCGCGAAGAATAACCGCGCGCCCTTTGATAATGAACAAATTTTAGAATTCGGGATCGACATACTCGCCGGACGCGCTGTCCTCCGGAACATAAACGTGGTAGTTGGTCTTTCCGTTCTTCTTTACGAAGTACATCGCCGTATCCGAGAACGCCAACAGATCGTTTACGTCCTCCGTATGCTCAGGACAGTAGGAGATACCGATAGAAGCTCTTACGTTGATAAGCATACCGTCAGCGGTCGTATAGCCGAGATACAGCTCATCGATGATATCCATCGCAATCTGCTCAAGATTCGCTACATCATCCTGATCGGTATAGCAGAGCACGAACTCATCGCCGCCGAATCGTCCCGCAATGCCGCCCTTATCGTCGACCTTTTTGCGGATAGTGTCAGCCACGAAACGGATTACCTCGTCACCTACGGTGTGTCCGTAGCGGTCATTGATGAATTTGAAGTCGTCGACGTCTATGAACATTACGCCGATCTTCTTGGGACCTCTGCGGTCAAGCTCGGAGGAAAGCATCCTGATAAACGTGCTTCTGTTGTAAAGTTGAGACAGGAAGTCGTAGCTTGCACGCTCGGAAAGCTGCAGCTCCATCTTCTTCTCGTTGTCGATATCAGTCATAACTCCGATAACGCGCAGCGGCTCACCGAGACGGTCTGTTATACAGGTCGCACGGAACGATACCCATACGGTAGCGCCGCTCTTGGCTTTAAGCTGATACTCCGCACTGTAGCCGCTCTGATTCTTCAGCAGAGTGTTTATGTCGCGCTTGTACTTCTCCGCGTCCTCGGGAGGCATCAGCGAATCGAGGAACTTACCGTTGGAGAGCGTCGCGCCTTGAGTATTCAGGTCGAACTTTGCGAGAGTATTGTCCGAAACATACATCGTCTCCTTGTGGAAATCCCACTCGAACAGCATATTGTCGGACAGCTCGGCGATGGTCTTATAACGTTCGCCGTTGATATAAACCTCGTCAAGGAAGTCATTGAACGAAGCTTGGATCATCTCAAGCTCGCTCTTGCCCTTCTTGATATTGAAGCGCAGCCCCGAGATACCCTCGTCGGTATTGATGTTGCTCATAGTCTTGAGCATATCGTGCATACCGCCGATAAACCTGCCGATAACTATCATAGCGACTATGGAAGCCAGAACCGCCATTACAACAACGGCTACCCAGCCTATGATATTGGTTTTGAACGAGAAAGCCGTGAAAGTAGACGAATCAACAAGACCTACCCATCTCCAGTTGGTAACGTTCGGGATAATGCCGCACGAGTATGCGTACTTGCCCGCTTTGCCTGTCTCGTAGCCGGGATTTCCGGGAGTAGAGCCGGAAACGTTCTGGGTCTTATTAAAGATATTGTCCTTTTCGGAAGCAATAGCCTGATCGATCTCGGTATTCTTCTTGGCAGAACCGCTGTTGTCGAAATTCAGCATATTGCCGTTAATGTCAATAAGCGCGAAATACGCGTTAGTCTCAAGATAAGTACCCGAAAGCGCTCTCATAAGCGTGCTGTCGAACTGCGGCGAGATGATGAGACAGAGATAGCCGAGCTTTCCGCCCGTCTTATTGTCGGGATCCGCATAAATCTCGCGGCAAATGTACATTGCGTCGAACTGGTACTTCTCCCACCAAACAAGCTCGGATACCACCGGCATGCCGTCAGCGTTGAAGTGCTCAAAGCTACCCTGCTCGACGTTCCTCGAGGATGCCAGAACATTGCCGTTGGTGTCGACAATAAGCGTATCGTAGATATCGGAATTATTGTCGGTAAAGGAATTTATCGTATCCTTGGCAGCACCGTCGTTGCTTTTCGCGTTCTGAACTACCGTATCCATCTTGGACAGCGCGGTAGCGTCAGCAACGAAGCCCGACATAATAGTCTCGATAGAAGCCGCTTTTGAAGCGGAAACCGTCGAAAGCTCGTTCATTCTTACATCATTGCTGTACCCGATTATCGAAAATGTTCCTACAACTCCCAAAACAAGAACGGGAGCTATCGCAAAGATAAGCAAAACGCCTATCAACGCAAATTTAAGAGTTGATTTTCTCATCGTTTCTCCCCCTAAGAAAAATAAAATTTATGGTGGCGCCTCTGCGTATCACGCGGCAGCGTCAAAACATCTCTTCCCTTGCGGCTTCCTTCTGCCGCTGCTCGGACTGCACCTTATAAATAAAGCGTCCGATGTAGTCCTCCTGAGCCGCTGTGAGCCCCTGGAACTCGCATCCGTAACCGAGTATCGCGCCCTCTGCGTCACGCTGTACTCTCAGCACCCTGACCGCGGCGTTCAGCGGATAATCCGGAAACAGGTCTATCTCCACGCATATCAGGTCCTCGAGCATAAACTCGACCTCTTCGGGATCGCACGACATAAACACGCCGCCGACATTGATATCCATTACAATTATAGGTACGGGCTCGTCAAACCGCATATTCTTTTCATCTCGTACATAGAACAGCGCCTTGCCGTTTTCACTGACCTTGATCTTAAAGAACCTGCGCCTTTCCTCGAGCAGTTTGGAATCGGAGGACAGCATAAGCTGCACATTGAGCTGAGTCTCCATCGAGACCGATACCGCGCCCGTATATTTTATTCTGTCTCCGCTTTTTGTCGTTGTGACAACGTAGACTATTTTATTATGGTCAAGCTCGGGGAGGTCTCTTCCCTTTATCATGACGATTGGCGTCTCATCCGCCGATAAGCTTTTGGGAACCACGAAGTTTTTCTCAGACGCAACGAGGAGAGCTCCCTTTTCGTCCAACACCTCGACCTTAATGACCTTGCTGCCGAAAATCAAACGCATCAAACCCTTTATCTATAATGATATTTGCCATACTCTTGGTTGAATACACATTATTGTGCAGAATAATCCTTCTATCATTATACAATATTCACTGAAATAAATCAAGTATTATTTAAAAAAATCTAAAAATTTTACAGTTTTTTTTTAATTTTTTGGCTAACATAACTATTAAATAGCCGAAATTGATATATTTTGCACCTGTTCATCTATAAAACCCTGCGAGAAGAACCTCAGGGAATAAACGGTTTTCATCCGCTCAAACATAAACTCGCGCTGCTCGGAAAGCGCTTCACCGCCGTATTCCTCATACACCTTTATCACCGACAGCCAGCCGCTCACGCCGCCCATCTCCTCCTCGGACAAGCTGCTTTCGGTATAGTACCCGTTCAGGCGGTACTCGAACACGGTATCGTCGTGGATTCCTCTCGCGAGACTTTCCGCGGTCAGCTCCTCGTTCACGCTGTCCTCAAGCGGCTGCGACGACAGCAGCGCCAGCGCGTTCTCCTCGGGAGACTCGGCGTAGACTATATACCGCTCGCCGCTGCCCTCGATATCCTTTTTCAGTGCCTCCGCCGACTCATATCCGTCGGGATTGCGGCTGTATGTAATGTCATATATCGCGTCGCCGGTAATTATTTTCCAGTCCTCCGGGAACGTCACGCCGACTCCCGCCGAACGGACACTCGCGGTGTTGCCGTTCACCGTTGCCTTGTCTCCGGAACATCCGCACAGTGCCAGTGCCGCGCCTACCGCCAAAATAACGCCCAATAATCGCTTTCTCATTTACTCTATCAATCTCCTTATGTCCTCGGGCAGAGGGCTTTCGAGCCGTATCCGCTCGCCCGTGACGGGCTGCGAAAACTCGACCTGTCCGCAGTGCAGCGCCTGCCTGTCGATCGCGGAGCAGTCGCCCCCGTACAGCTCGTCCCCGCACAGCGGATAGCCCGTGTGTGAAAAATGTATCCGTATCTGGTGAGTACGCCCCGTGAGCAGGTGTATCTCCAGCAGCGTCCTGTCGTTTTTATGCAGTAGCGCTTTATAGCGTGTAACGGCGCGCTGTCCGTCCTCGCGCACCATTCTTGTGATTATGCTGTCGCCCGTGCGCCCTATCGGGAGGTCTATCTCGCCGCTGCCCTCGATTATCCCGTCAACAACCGCGAAATAGGTCTTGGAGACGCTTTTCGCGAGCTTTGGCACGGCGAGCCTGTTCTTCGCGCATACGCATAAGCCCGAGGTGTTCCTGTCGAGCCTGTTTACGGAACGAAACGCCGTATCCGGGAACATCGCCGCGTAAAGGTTCGCGAGGGTGTCCCTGCTGTGCTTTATCGAGGGGTGGACGGGGAGAAACGGCGGCTTGTCGAAAACGATCACGTCGTCGTCCTCAAAGGCGACCGCCGCCTCGATATCGGGATTGGGGAGGATAACGTCGCTCGCTTTGTCGCCAACGGAAACGATCACCTTTTCCCCCTCGGAAACCCTGTCGACAGTCCGCAGCACCTCGTCGCCGCGCGTTATCCCGCCGCTCTGCTTTAGCTTGATGATACTGCGCTTCGACAAGCCGTGCCGCAGCAGGAACGTCAGCGCCGACTGTCCGTCCTCCGCGGCGCCGACAACAAATTCCAACTCTCTCATTTTTTACCTCGTCAGCGCGAGCTTTGCGATACTGTTGTCCTCGGCGAAGCCTATAACGTTGAACAGAAACAGCGCCTCGGTGTACTCGTCAAGCCGTATAAGATTGTTGAGCCCCGTGTTGATATAACGCAGGTCGACCATGGTTATCTTGCTGTAATGCTTGGAAAGGAACGGCACGAGCGAATGAGCGTAGCTGTCCTTTATCATCAGCAGGCTCTTGTCGTTGTCTACGTCGGTCTCAATGTTCACGATCGGCACGTTGCTGCCCGTGAAGGAGGAATATTTGTCCTTTTCGCCGAGGAACTCGCGGACATAAAGGCTGTCGTAGGTCTTTACATCGCGGTCGTCGCGGCAGGTCATCTTGACGGCGGGCTCGCCGCTCGCGAGGAAGTAGTACTCCACCGTGTCTGGCTTTATGCCGTCGTCCAGTGTCTTGGAGTAGAGCGTTCCGCGGAAGTCGCGGCTGGCGGTCTCGATGTTGAACGCGTTCAGCCCGTAAGCGGTATAGTTGAGCGACTTCGCCGCCGCCTGATACGCGTAAAACGCGCCCAGACTAGTCCAGTGGTGATCGGTGCGGTAGAACACGTAATCGTCCGAGTGACCGGAGATGTAGCTCAGGCAGTCGATCGTCCCGACGTTCTCCATCTGCGCGTAAACGCTGTCGATAAAGGATTTCTCACTCATCAGCCCGGTGTAGGACGGTATCTCGCCCGAGAATATCTCCTGAGCGGTCGGAGCGAGCATAAGGTACATGGGAATGTCGGGGAAGCGCTCCGCAAAGTCGTTCATTGCCTTGACGGACGCGCTCACGAGCTTTTCATCGTATCCCTTGAATGTCTGCACGAGCTGATCGTCAAGCGTGTACACGCCGTTCAGCTCGCGCTGTCCGGAGAGCTTGGTGAGGGAATTCGCGGACTTTACCCACAGCTCTCTGCCCGCCATATGGTCGCAGAGGTAGGTCTCTATGTCGTCCTTGAACGCTCTGCCGTCGCGGTTGTTAATATATTTCCACTTTACCGCCTTAAAATAATCATCGATATTCTCGGCCTTTTCCCACTTGTTCTTGTCGATTATCGTGGGCATCTTCGCCAGGGTGCGGTTCTCGTTCTCGCTCTTTTCCTGTTTAGGCAGCGCGCAGGTCAGGATCGGAATCGTCAGCAGGACTATCGCGAAGAGCGCTATCATCAGCTTATTCGGGGTCATCTTAAATTTCACGTTCAGTCCTCCTTCAGAAGTTGAAATACAGGAACGGGTGGTAGCTCGACGTCGTGATAAACGCCACGCTCGCGAGCATTACCGCCGTCTGCGCCACGGGATAGCCGTACTGCACCCACTGCGGGGCTTTTTCCTTGATACGTCCGACGAGCGTTTTCAGCGCGTCCGTGCTGCCGAACACCGCTATCGCGAACATCACGCCGTAATTGACGAACGAGTTTACCGCAAAGTCGTCCACAACAACGCCGTTTCCGCCGAACATCGCGCCGATATACGTGAACACCTGACGGAACATATCTCCGAAGTCGATAGTCCCCGGAGCAACGCCGTCGAACATTATCCAGCCGAACACCACCAGCACGAACGTGTACAGCCAGCTGAACACCGACGGTATCTTCTCCAGCCACTTGCCGAGAAACAGCTTTTCAAGCACGATCAGCACGCCGAAATACGCACCCCAGAGCATAAAGTTCCACGAAGCTCCGTGCCATACACCGGTTATCGTCCAAACGATGAGCAGGTTGATAACGGTGCGCGCCGTTCCCTTTCTGCTGCCGCCGAGCGGGAAATAGACGTAGCTCTTGAACCAGCCGCCGAGCGTCATATGCCAGCGCCGCCAGAATTCGGATATGCTGCGGCTCATATAGGGATAGTCAAAGTTTTCGGGGAAGTTGAAGCCCATCATCTTGCCGAGACCTATCGCCATATCGGAATAGCCGCTGAAGTCAAAGTATATCTGAAACGTGAACGCGAGTATGCCGAGCCACGCCGTGCCTGCCGATAGCGCGGAATACTCCATGGTCTTGACGGTCGTCCAGAGCATACCGATATTATCCGCGATGAGCACCTTTTTGCCTAATCCCGTGATAAAGCGCGAGATACCGCTGCCGAGCATATCCTCGGTCACGCGGCGGTCGTCGATCTCGTTCTGGACGTCCTCGTAGCGCACGATAGGACCCGCGACTATCTGCGGGAACAGCGTCACGAACGCCATAAAGCTAGCCGCGTTCTTCTGCACCTTTATCTTGCGGCGGTAGAGGTCGATGGTGTAGGACATCGACTGGAACGTGAAAAAGCTTATTCCGATCGGCAGCGGCAGGCTCTTTATATTGCCGTTTATGCCGCCGAAAATCTTGTTGAACAGCACGACAAACGGGTTTTGTATATCCAACCCGAACCAGCCGTTGATTGAGCCGATAAGAAAGTCGGAGTACTTGAATATCCCGAGCAGCCCCAGATTCATCACCAGCGACACGATAAGGCACGCCGTGCGCACCTTAGGTCTATCGTCGTTCTTGTCGATAATGCGCCCCGCGGTGTAGTCGATAAACGTGCTTAGTATCATCGCGAGTACGTATATAGGCTCGCCCCACGCGTAGAACAGCAGACCGCTCACCAGTATTACAACGTTCTTGAGCTTTTTCGGAACAATATAATAAAGTATAAGCGTTATGACCAAGAACGCAAACAAAAACGTTAAGCTCGAAAAGACCATAAATTACTCCTAAATCAATTCAATTTCTCTGATAACAGCCTCAGCGCCAAGGTTAACTATGATATCACCCACGACCACCCTGACTTTGACGTACATATCGCCCTCGCGCAGCTCGCTGTCGATATCGGCGATGTTCCCGAGGAAAATATCTGCGCCGTCGCCGTACCAGCCGTAAAAGCTGTTGTTGACATAATGCCGCGCCATATATTCATCTTCATAATTTATATCAAAAAGTGTGCAGGGAATCTTTATGCTCGACGCGCTGTCGGGATAGAAAAATATTTTTCCGCCGTTTTCGGGATAAAGAGGGTGTTCCTCAGTCACTCTAACAAACCCCGTAAGCTCGACCTCGCCCTCAAATTCGATATTGCCTTGCTCATAGAACTGCTCCGAGCCCTCGTAGCCCGAGGGCGCAAAGTAAGAGCTTGCGGCTTTCACGGTGAGATCGCCTATCTTATCGCCTACGTTTACACGCGTGAATTCATAGCTGTCGGGCAGCTCCTCGCCGATATAGTAGTAATATTCTCCGTCCTCGCTCGCTTCAAAAAGCTCGGGGTGTGACATAAAGTTCACGGATGGACGCGGCGTGTAAACGTATGTAAACCCCTCGCAGACCGCCTCCGAAAAGGATTCGCGGTCGAGCCTGTCCACTTGGACGCTCTCTCCGATTTCGGGATCAAAGGCGAATATCTGCGTTATCTCGCTCGTGTATATCGGCTCGCCGTCCAAACCGATCAGAAACGTAGGCTCGCCGTCGGGCTGCTGCTTTTCGGGAACGCCCGGATCGATCTCGGCGCTGTCCGAGCTTTCGGGAACGCCGTCCTCGGAGCTTTCGGGCTTCGACGGAGCGGTCGAGCCCGAAGGAGTATCCGAGCTCGGCACGCTCTCCGAATTTCCCTCTGTCTTACCACACCCCGTAAGTGCCGCCAATAAAGCCGTTGTAAGTAAAATTGCGGTGATTTTTTTCATGATTATTTCCATATCCTTCCATAATTATTGGTAAGTTTTGTACACAATAATTATAGCATATATTCACCCGCAATTCAATTACAAAACGGTTACAATTCGGTTACAAAAAGGTTACAGCTTTTCAAGCTCCGCGAGGAACTCCTCCCGAGAGTACATCACGTTGAGCACCTCGAGAAGCATATTCGCCGAGAGCCGTGCCGGCAGCCCGAGGCTGCGCTGCAATCCCGCGCGCTTTTCGGCGGAATTTTCACCGCCGACATACCCCAGCTCCATAAGATCGGCTTTGGTGATCGGGTCATTCGGAGCTGTGCGCTCCTCAGCGAATACTCCCGCCCTGCGGAACGCCTCCAGGAGTATCTCGTCGTCAACGCCCTCCACACCGAGCTTGCCCTCCGCGGAGGGAGCCCTCTTACGGCGCTCCTTGCCCATGATATCGGGAATATAAACGTTGATGACCTCGCCGCCGCGCGTAATGCTCCGCAGCCGCGAACGGATCTGAAAGCCCGCGCTGTCGCTGTCGGTCAGTATTATTATGCCCGTTTTTTTCGCGAACATTTTGATAAGCTCGACCGTCTCTTTATCATGATAGAGAGCGAAGCCGTTAGTGGGTATGATCACCGCGTCGACGAGATTGGACAGTCTTATTTTGTCGTATTTTCCCTCGACTATTATGGCTTGTTTTATTTTCAGCATATCATTCTCCGCCAAATTATACCATTACTTAGGGAAATACCGATTAACCGCGGTTTACCCCGCCTCCGGCGGGGTAAACCGCATAAAATAAGATTTAATCGGTATTTACTTAGGCAAGTTCGCGATCTCGATAATAGCCTGCTCGATAAGCTGCCGTTTATCCGCCTTTGAGGAGTTGATAAGCTTGTTCGTTCTGTACAGCACCGCCACGCACTCGCCGAAATACCGCTCCGAGAGCCTGCCCGCGTTCCTGTACGCCGCCTCCATCGCAAAGCTCCTGTTCGGCAGATAGTGATACGCCTCCTGTGCCTCATACGACCTCTTCCCCGCGGACATCGCCAGCTTAGCGCGGTACAGATCGGTAAAGTGCAGCGACAGCGCCGCGAGCACGTTCACCGGATCGGAATCCTGCTCGAACGCGTCGCTCAGTATCTCCAGCGCCCTGCCCGTCCTGCCCTCGAACAGCTCTCTCGCCATATGGAAAACATTGGAATCAATGCGCTTGGGAACCAGCTTTCCGATATCCTCCGCGGTTATTTCACCGCTGCCCTTATAGGCACACAGCTTGGCGAGCTCGTTCTCCAGCACCGTCATGCTGTTCCCGCACTCCTGCGCGAGGTACGCGGCGTTCTGCGGCGACAACGAGCAGCCCGCCTTGGCAGCCTCCTTCTGCGCTCTCTGTGCGATCTTAGCCGCCGACAGATACTTCATCTCGCACGACACGCCGACCGCCTCGACCGCCGCAATGAGCTTCTTGGTCTTGGCCTTGAGCTTTTTCATATCGTACTCGATATTCTCCTGCGCGATGACAAGAACGCTCGTTTCGGGGATATTCCCGATAAGCTCCAGATAAGCCTTATGCGTCGCGTTGTCCATACCCTCTATGTCAAGGTCCTTTATCAACACGCACTTGTACTCCGAAAAGAACGGCATATTCTCCAGATAATCGGACAGCGAATCCGCGGCGGGCGTTTCCGCGTAACACACGAGGTTCATATCGCGCCCCTCCTCGGGTACGGCTACCTCGGTTATCTTTTGCGCGAAGAAACGCACAAGATAGTCCTCGCTGCCGTACAGAAAGTACGCCCTCGCGAGCTTCCCCGCTTTCATATCCGCTTTTAAGCGGTTTTCATCGATCTTTCCCATTCGCCGTTATACCATGCCGCCGCCGAGCTGCTTACCGCCCAAGATATGGAAATGCAGATGGCGGACGCTCTGACAGCCGTGTTCTCCGACATTGGACACTACACGATAGCCGTCTGTCAGACCCTCGCTGCGCGCGATCTCGGCGATCTTGGCGAAGATATGCGCAACCACAAACGCGTTTTCCTCCGTCAGCTCGTCGACGCCGCCGATATGCTCCTTGGGAATTACCAGAATGTGAGTAGGCGCTTGGGGTGCGATATCGCGGAACGCGAGTATTTCATCGTCCTCGTAAACCTTTGTCGAGGGAATCTCACCCGCAATTATTTTGCAAAACAAACAATCCATAATATTTCCTCCGTATTACATCGTTATAAGCAAGAAACAAGGCAGCTGCTGCCTTGTCAGCTTGCAGAAAAAGTCATTTAACTCGCATCTCTCAGACTGTCGAGAAGCCCTCAGATACGAGGAAACGGCTTGTCGGCTAGCCTCAATGGCTGCCGAACAAGTCGTTGACGAAGTAGATGAGGGTTTATCGACAGTCTGACAAGGCAGCTGCTGCCTTGTTTCAGCCAATATTATCCTATATACTTAGCCGCGATATCCGCCGCAGCGTTCAGCGCTGCGCCGAGCTTTGACGCGTCGGGAACTCCCGCCATAGCCTGATCGGGCTTTCCGCCGCCCTTGCCGCCCGCGACGGCAGCGACCTCGCGCACGATAGTGCCCGCGTTCGCGCCCTTTGCGACCGCGCTCTTGGAGCACTTGCAGAGGATATTCGACTTGCCCTCGTTAGTGCCCGCGAGCACCGCGATAAAGCAGTCGTACTTGTCCGCGAGCGAATCTCCGACCTTGCGCAGACCGTCCGCGCCCGTGCCGTCGAGAACCGCGGTTATCACCTTAACGCCGTTCACGTCCTTCTCATCGAGGTTGCCGAGCTGAGCGTTAGCCGCCGCCTGCTGCATAGCCTCGATCTTCTTATCCTTGTCGCGAAGCTCTGTCATTACGCTCTCGCAGCGCGTCACTATCTCGTTGGCGTTCGGCACTTTAAGAGCCGCCGCCGCCTTATCGAGTGTATTCAGCGAATTATTGAGCATTTCGAGAACGCCCTCGCCCGTTACCGCCTCGATACGCCTTACGCCGCTTGCTACCGAGCTTTCAGAAACGATCTTGAACAATCCCGCCTGCGAGCTGTTCTTCAGGTGAGTACCGCCGCAGAATTCGGTAGAATATTCACCCACCGAAACCACGCGGACAACGTCGCCGTATTTCTCGCCGAACAGCGCCATAGCGCCCTTCTTCTTCGCTTCCTCGATAGGAAGCTCCTCCGTAACAACGGGAATCGCCGCGAGGATCACCTTGTTGACGTACTCCTCAACGCGCTTGATCTCGTCCGCGGTCATTGCGCTGAAATGCGTGAAGTCGAAACGGCAGCGGTGCGGGTCTACATATGAGCCGCTCTGATGAACATGGTCGCCCAGAACGCTGCGCAAAGCCGCCTGAAGAATATGACAGCTCGTATGGTTGCGCTGAGTAGCCATGCGGGTTTTCTCGTCAACAGCCGCCGTCACCTTATCGCCAACGGAGAACCCGCCCGCCCTGACAGCGCAGTCGCAAACGAACTGACCGCCGCCGAGCTTCTGCGTGTCCAGAACCTCCATAACGCTGCTGCCGTTCGCAATAGTGCCCTTGTCGCCGACCTGACCGCCCATTTCCGCATAGAACGGCGTGTCCTCGATAACAACGGTAACACGGTCGCCCTCGCCGCACAGCTCCGCCATCTCGCCGTCCTTGACGAGCGCGAGTATCTTCGTATCGCTCGTCAGCGACGTATAGCCGACGAAGTTGGTCTTGAACGCGTCCAGCGCGGAATTCTTCGCGTTGTCCCAGCCGCCGCCGAGCTTTTTGTTCTCGCGGGCGGTCTGTTTCTGTATCTTCATACACTCCGCGAAACCGTCCTCGTCAGCCTCGAAGCCGTTCTCAAGCAGAATCTCCTTGGTAAGGTCGAGCGGGAAGCCGTAGGTGTCGTGGAGCTTGAAAACGTCCTCGCCCTTAAGAACCTTTTCACCAGATTTTTTCAGGCTCTCCATCATATCCGAAAGTATCTCCGTGCCCTTATCGATGGTCTTGGCAAAGCTCTCCTCCTCGTTTTGGATCACTTTCTTGATGTAAGCGCGCTTCTCGCCGAGCTCGGGGTACGCCGACAAATTCTCGTCGATAACGGTGTCGCACACCTCATACAGGAACGGCTTGTGATAGCCGAGCAAGCGCCCGTGACGAGCCGCGCGGCGCAGCAGACGGCGCAGAACGTAGCCGCGTCCCTCGTTGGAAGGCAGTATGCCGTCTCCGACCATAAACGTAGTGGAACGGATATGATCGGTTATAACGCGTATGGAAACGTCCTTTTTGTCGTCCTCGTGGTAATTAACGCCGATTATTGAGCATATTTTGCCCATTATGTTCTTGACGGTATCGACCTCGAACAGGTTGTCAACGTCCTGCATTACGCACGCGAGACGCTCCAGACCCATACCCGTGTCGATGTTCTTGGTAGCGAGCTGGGTGTAGTTGCCCTTGCCGTCGTTGTCGAACTGCGTGAAAACGTTGTTCCAGATCTCGATTATGCGGTCGCAGTCCTCCGCCTGCTCGAAGCTTTCGAGCGGACCGTACTTCTCGCCGCGGTCAAAATGTATCTCGGAGCAAGGACCGCACGGACCGCTGCCGTGCTCCCAGAAATTATCCGCCTTGCCGAGCTTGATGATCCTGTCACGCGGAACGCCAATCTCGTTCGCCCAGATGTCGCCTGCCTCGTCGTCCTCCTCGTAGATCGTAACCCACAGCCTGTCCGCAGGTATTTCGAGAGTCTTTGTGAGGTACTCCCACGCCCAAGCGATAGCCTCATGCTTGAAGTAGTCGCCGAACGAGAAGTTGCCGAGCATCTCAAAATAGGTGCCGTGGCGCGCAGTCTTGCCGACGTTCTCGATATCGGGCGTGCGTATGCACTTCTGGCAGGTCGTCATGCGGTGGCGCGGCGGTTCTTCGATACCCTGAAAATACTTTTTCAGCGGCGTCATACCCGCGTTTATCAGCAGTATCGAGTTATCGTCCACGGGCGGCACCAGCGGAAAGCTGTTCGCACGCAGATGACCCTTGCTCTCGAAGAAAGCGAGATAACTCTCGCGGAGCTCGTTTAATCCCATCCATTTCATAATCGTTCCGTCCTTTTTATTTTAGATTTACAGTTATTTCCATTTTAACCCTACAATTTGAAATAACACATACAT
>CAMWVP010000039.1 GCA_947177735.1 uncultured Clostridia bacterium | reverse complement strand
GGGGGATTTTTCGTGTGACTACTTGACAAAACGAAATCGTTGTGGTATAATATATGTGGAGATAAATTTAGCAGGTTTAATTCCACGGTTTCAAAAAAAATGCCCTCGGGAGACTCTCAAATCATACCCGAGGGACTTTTTTATGTACGCACGCGCGCACGGAACAGGCTTTGCTTACTGGTTGTCGCCGCCATCAAGCCATTTGCGGATAATCTCTACGAGAAGACCCGCTTCGATGGATATTAGCAGGTTTAATAAATGCACCACGATTTCACCTCCCCTCGTTAGAGGCTCGGCGTAAGCCGGCGCTTTCATTATAACATATTTGTCGGAAATTGTCAATCGCGCGTGATTTGCTTAAAAACTTAATAAAGTTCACCCCCGAGAGATCAGGGGTGTTTTGGTTCTGTTTCTCATAAAAATCAGTTAATGGTCACTTGAACGCTCCCGCTCCCGAAAGCCGCCGCCAGCCCGTTGGGATCGTCGATCTTTCCGATCGGAGTATAGCTGTACGAGGTCGAAAAGCTATCGTAAAAGATCACCAGACAGTCGCTGCCGTACAGCATAATATCCCCTGTATTTATCATCGGCGGTCTGCTTGAATCCCTCGGCAGACTTTCAGGGAGATTATAATACTTTTCATTGCCGTTAAGCTCGCTCATATCCAAAGTAAGCGGCAGCAGAACTTTAAACGCTCCCGCCGTTTCGTTATCGTAGAGCGTTGCCGAAAATGTGTGCCCGTTGGCTGAAATCTCAATATTCAAAGAATTATCCTCCTTATCGGTCGACTGTTCGGGTTGACCGTTTTCCGTAACCGTGCTTGATGTTTCGGGCGATTCCGTAATTTCAGAAAATGTATCGGAGAGAGCTTCGGGTTCGCTTGCCGGTATTGAATCCGCGTCGTTTACTTTTCCCGAGCTGCCGCAGCCGGACACAACGGCAAGTACCGCCGCCAAGATCATCAAAAGAAGTTTTCTCATTTTGCATACCCTTTCACAAATATTACCGCCGAAAATATAATCAAAATAACGCCGAATACCTTATTCATATAGGGTAATCCGCGGTTCCCGGACTTGCGCTTTATAATGCAGACCACACCCGAAAGCGCTCCCCACCAGATATAAGTGCCGATGAAAACGCCCATGACAAGTAAAATGCCGTTCAACGCTCCCGAAATCTCCGCGATGCCGAAATAGGTAAATGCGAAAAGAAACGTAAGGATCGCCGCGGGATTCGTTATCCCGACCGCAAACGATGACAGGAACATTTTCGCGCCGTCCGCCGACTTTTGCGGAGCGTTTTCGGCAGGCTTTTTTACAAGCTGACTTATGCCCATTGTCAGCACGAACGCTCCGCCGATAATGGTGATAATCGTCCGATATTTCAGCAGGAAATCGGAAATAAAGGTCAGCCCGAAAACGCCCACACAGGCGTACAAGCAGTCCGCGGCGGACGAGCCGAGACCCGTGAGCAGCCCCGCTCCAAATCCGCGATCCAGTGTCCGCTGAACCGTCATCGCGCCGACCGCGCCTATCGGAACGCCGAACATAAGCCCGATCAGGATCCCCTTGAAAAAACACTCCATTACGCGCAGCAGCATTCGCCGCAGATAATGACCTCGCCGCGGTAGCTTTCGTCATCACGAATTATTTCGTCAACGCGCGGAGCACAGATATGCCCCGACAGCGGATTCTTCACGCTCATTATCGGAGTTGTAACGCACGCCTCGACCTCCGACCTCTCAAAGCAAAGATCGGTGTCGATCATCTCACAGTCGATGAGCTTCAAGCCCTTACAGTAGCAAAGCGGTTGAGTGCCTATGATCTTGCAGTTCTCAAATGTCACGTTCTCGCAGTACCACGCGAGATATTCTCCCTTGACGACGCTGTTTCTTACGGTAACGTTTTTCGCGTGCCAGAACGCATCCTTTGTATCGAAAACGCAGTTCTCGAACGTGGAATTCTCGATATACTGGAACGAATACTTCCCCTTGAATCTGACGTTGTTAAACCGCAGATCGGACGAGCGCATCATAAAGTATTCGCTCTCGGCGGTGCAGTCGGTCATTTCAAGACCGTTCACCGACCAACCGAATTCGGGAGAGATTATATCACAATTGCGCATTACAACGTTAGCGCACTCGCGGAGCGCCTTTATGCCGTGCAGCTTTGTATCGGTTATCTCGATATTATGCGAGTACCACAGCGCCGCTCTGCATAGCTCCGTCATTTCCGAGCCGGATATTTTCAGCCCCTCGTCGTGCCAAAACGGGTAACGCAGATTGAAAAAGCTGTCCTCCGCCGCAACGTTCCTGCACTCCTTGAACGCGCTCTCGCCGTCAGCGGGACCGTCGAATTTACAGTCGCGAACGATAATATCATGCTCTCCGTACAGCGCTCTTTCCTCGTCAAAGGTTTGGTTTGCAATTGTTTTCATATCGAATTCTCCTTTGTCATTTTGTAAACCAGATAGTCCAGACAGTCGATCCGCTTCTGCTCCCTGTGAAGATTATCCAGCAGCAAACGCCTGTGCGCCGCCAGAAGCTTTAAGTCCTTGGAGATGTTTTCTTTCCGGAAGTCCTCCATAAATTCCGCAATAAGCTCCTGTCCGCAGCCCGCGTCTATCAGGTTTTGCACGATCGCGTTTTCGTTGTTGACGTTCATACACTCATCTCTTTCTATTTAATCACCCGGCTGAATGATGACTATTTTGTTTCCCCAGCCCTCGAGCACGGGGTTATTCTCAACGGCGGTGCGGAATTCCTCGGAATAATCGAAATATCCGACCTTGGTATATTTGCCGCTCACCTGCGCGTCGCCGAAAAACAACACAATGCGATTAGGCTCGGAGTAGTAGACCTCGCCCGCCTTTTCCGAGGAAATGCTCTCGGCGGCGGAGGGTATCTCATACCTCGACGGGATGTCGTAGTATTGCATGACCTCCCAATTTTCGTAATCATCGTAATGGTAGATCGGAAGCCGCCACTCCGCTGTGCCGACGTGTCTTGCGATAGCGGCGGCGGTGTCGTTGTCATAGAGGTGAAGCGTAAACGGCGAACCGCTGTCGCCGAAGCTGACCCTGAGAGTCCCCGTTTCCGCTTGGTCGTTATCGGAGCTTTCAGTATTCGTGCTTTCGGAACGGTTATCGCTTGCGGTTTCCGTGCTGCTGTCCGAGCCTTTGGATTCGTCGGTCGAATTATTGACAGCGGGAGTATAGACATTCGTTGAGCTGCCGCCGTCATCATCGGCTTTATTGCACCCCGTTGCCGCCAATACAAAGGCAAGCATAACCGGTATCATCTTAAAAAAGTTATTCTTCATTTTGTGTTCCTTTCCGTATACTTTTTCCCTTGATTACATTATACTACACATCGCCAAATATAGCAAATACTTATAAATTATATGAAAACATAGCATTCGGGCATATCATTCAGAGATCAGCACCGTCAGATCGGTATGGCGCACTTTCCCCGAAGCGAGGTAAGCAAATATCGTAAACAGCGCTGTCACCACGGCTATAGGCAGCAGAACGCTTTCTATCGACGGAGCGGAGGAGAAATTGCTTATCCCCGCGAGCTTCATCACCGCCGATACAAGCGGATCGGTAAGCGCCGCCGCGAGGATCATCCCGACAGCCGCTCCGACAAGCGCCGTTATCCCGAACCGTACAGCAAAAGCCGTGCGGAGCTGACTTGTGCCGAAGCCTACAGCCTTGTATATCCCGAGATCGCGCTGCTCCACCGAAATGATCCTACCGCTCGTCATTGTCGTCACTATCAGAATGAACGCCGCCGTCAGCGCGTACATAACAACGATCAGTATCCGCATTGCGGAGATTATGCCGAATAACCCCGGCCATGTGTTTTCGTGAACGTGAACGTCGCCGCCGTAAGCCGTTTCGAGCGCTTCGGTTATCGCGTATTTTTGCGACGGATCGGCAAGGAAATAGTGTCGGCACCAAAGCCTCGGATCGTCATTGCCGATTTTGAGATAACCCTCGCGGCTCATTCCGATATTGTCGCCCATATCGTTGGCGCAAGAGTAAATGCCCGAAACGGTATACCCGCCGCTGCCTTTGCCGCCGCTCACCGTGACCGTATCGCCGATAGAAACGCCAAAGCTTGCGGCTACAAACTCCGTCAGCACTACCTCATTTTCGGCGGCGCAGGTTCTGCCCTCGAGCATGTGAAAGCGCTCGGGCTGATCAATAACGTTTATCGTGAAGTCAACTCCGTTCACCGCCGCGCCCGGCATTGCCAGCCAATAGCTGTCGACTATATCCGAATAGGCGAGCACCGTTTTCTCCGCTTCCTCGGCGGTGAGGCTTCCGAATATCTGTATGCCTAAGTCGTGATCGGCAGGATTAAACGCGTCCATCATTCCTTTTCCGTCACGTCCGAGCCAGCCGTCCATGCGCCCGATAAGAGACGCGAAAAACGCCAGCAGCACAGCCGTTGCAAGCGCCCCGATATACCGCCGCTTTCCCGAGATAAGCTGCCTCAAAGCAAGACGGAAGCTCATTCCTCTCCCGAACGCGCAGAGCGTTTTTTCGGGGGAAAACCCAGCTTTTTCCGCTTCTCCGCGAATCGCCGACATGGGCGAGATCTTTGTGATCTTCTTCGTGCGCAGAATGATAAACAAGCCAAGCAGCAATAAAGTTACCGCAAAAAATACGGCAGTCAGACCTATCGGCAAAGTCGACGGAATTTTTATCCCCGTTGTGGTCACCGTAGCGTTTGCGGCGAAAATGCTCAGCGGCACGGAGAGAATTGTTCCCGCCGCAAAGCCGATAACGATCGGAATAAGATACATCAGAAGCTGAACCGTCCGCAGCCCGCGCGAATCAAATCCGACCGTTTTCAGTATCCCCATATTGACCGTTTCGGCGCTTATCGTGCCGCTTATGCTATGCCCGATGACCGCCGCGACAACTATCAGCAGCACAGCCGCGAACGCCGTCATCAAGCCGCAGAACGCGTTCTGCAATATCACCATAAATCCTAAGATCGCGTCCTTGCCGTGGACGAATTCCGCGTATTGCGAAAGCGCGGTTTTTTCGTTGATAATGCCGTTGAGCTCCGACACGGTAAGATTTTCGGCGGAGAAAATATGCAGCATTGCGCCGTCCCTTGCCAGCGCGTCAATTCCCGCGTTTTGCAGAACAGCAAGCGCCGCGGCGCGGTCTGATTCGCTTATAAGAAAGCCTTTCATTCCGATCATCGAGCTGCCCATAAACGGATCCTCGTAAAAACCCTTTACGGTGAGCGAGAGATTTTTCCCCGACCGCGCTATCGGAAATATGATCTCGTCGCCGAGCTTCACATCAAGCATCGTCGCCATTGACGGCGAAACATAAACACAGCCGCTCGGAATTTCACTCGGCTGTTCCCGATAACCCGACAGATCGTCCGTGAAAAACTTATATCCGATATCGGCGGGGGAGTAGGTTATAAGCTGCCCCTCGCTGTCGGATTCGCCGCCGTTTACCTTGTAGTTCGAGAATATAAGCGGCTGAATTTCAACGCGTTCCACCTCCGGAACGGTTTCGATATCCGCCGCCAATTCCGAGACGTCGGTAATGCCCGACACCCATGCGGTGATCTCTCCGAACCCCGCGCGCTCCATTTCGTCTTGAACATAAGCAGTCGAATTTGTCCATACCGTAAGCACCGTACCCATAGCCGCCGCGGCGATCAGCGCGAGCAGTAAAATGCCGATCAGGCTACCCTTGTGCCGCCGCAAACCCGCCGATAACAAAGTCAGTATCCCCATATTACCACCTTAACGCGGAAAGCCATTCGCTGAGCCGCTGTTCGCGTTCCCTTTCCTCATTGTCCGAGTATGGCGACAGGCTCAGCTCATCGAGAATATTCCCGTCCTCCATATACAGAACGCGGTTTCCGTGGATCGCCGCGCGGACATCGTGCGTTACCATGAGTATGCTTTGCCCGTTTCGGTTAAGCCCGGACAGCAGCCGCATTACCTCCGCGCTGTTGGATTTGTTGAGCGCGCCCGTAGGCTCGTCCGCAAAGATGAGCCGCGGGGAATTTATCATAGCGCGCGCGATAGCCGCTCTTTGTGCCTCTCCGCCCGATACCTGCGACGGCAGACGGTCTTTTGCGCCCTCAACGTTCATCTGCCTTAACAACCCAAGAGCGTTTTCACGAACCTCATTGACGGTTCTTTTCTTCCCGACATATCCCGCGACCGCAATGTTCTCGAACAGCGTAAGATCGCTCACCAAGTGCGTTTGCTGAAACACGAACCCGAAATGCTCCGAACGCAGCTTAGCCTGTTTTTTCTCGGACAGACCGCTTATTTTTTCACCGTTGAACAAGACCTCGCCGTCCGTTATGCCGTCCATTCCGCTGAGCGAGTAGAGCAGCGTGGATTTTCCCGCGCCCGACGCGCCCATTATAACGGTGAAGTCGCCCTCGTAAATGTCCGCGCTCACGGACTTCAATATTTGAATATCCGCGCCGCCTCGGGAAAAGCTTTTGCAAACGTTTCTGGCGCTTAATACAACGTTTTTCACACAGCCGCCCTCCTTGTTTCATACTGAGAGGTACCGATAATAAGCCGCTTTTTGCCCGTTGAACGTTCGGGCGTGATCTCATCAACGAAATTAACGCAGAATTGTACGAAATCCAGATTTTTTTCGCAAAGAACCTTTTTCATTTGTTCGATGAGCTTTTCGCGGATATCGGAACGCGAAGCCTCCGCCGAAGCTTGTGCGCGCATTTCAAACGCGTTATCCCTTAGCTGAACGAACTGATAGTCCATCAGACCCTCGATACAAAATCCCTCCACCGCCAAAGGGTGCAGAAACTCGCGCCTGCCCGCGCCGTCCTCGAACCACAGCACATCCTCGCTTCGTCCGAGCAGTCCGACCGCTCTCGTAAACGGGCAGCGCTCGTCGGCGCTTTGCAGTGTCAGGCTGTCCGTCAAGCGGTAGCGGATGAGCGGCTGCGCGAAGTTGTACAGCGACGTAAGATACATATTTCCGCCGCATACCTCGATCACATTCATATCGTCGAATAAGATCATACCCTCTTCGGGATCGCTCTCCACACCAAGAGCAAGCGATTCGCTCGCGCCGTAGAAATTGATGACCTCCGTGCCAAAAACGCTTTCGAGATAATCCCGCAGATTTGCTCCCAGCGGTTCTCCGCAGGTAATGACGCGCGTTATATCAAGCTCGACGTCGCCTTTTTCGGCAAGCTCGCCAAGTATCTTCACCGCGGAGGGATAGCCGATCAGCATATTCGGCTTGAACTCGCGGATACGTTCCACCCATTCCGACAGCGGCGTTTTAACGTCAAGATAGATCTGCGAGGCGCCCACCCCGTCTATACCGTCGCCGACCGCCATCGCGCCGCCGTAACGTCCGTCGGTCGCGGCGATATAGGCGATACGCGGCTTATCCGCGAGAAGCTTCAATATCTCGGACATTGACATATCCCAGAGCGCCGCGCGGATAATTCCGATGAGCATAGCGTTCCACGCGTTGCCGTCGTACACGAAATAGCCCGGCTTTCCCGTGCTGCCGCTCGAATGTACGATGTGATATTTCCCCTTGAACGCGCTGCGGTCTTTTTCGGCGCTCTCGTCAAATTTCCGCAGCTCGTCCTGCGTAATATCGGAAACGGTAATTATCTCGTCAAAATGCGAAAGGAGCGTTTGCTTGTCGATAGTCGGAAAAGCTTCAAGCGGAGTATCGGCAATATTATCGCGGGTAATGCCCGCAGCTTGAAATGTCCTGCGGTAATAATCCGAATGATCGCAGGCGTATCTCAATATTTTCAGCAGCTTTTT
The DNA here is from genome assembly GCA_947177735.1 of uncultured Clostridia bacterium. Taxonomy (GTDB): domain Bacteria; phylum Bacillota; class Clostridia; order Oscillospirales; family Ruminococcaceae; genus CAG-115. Next base: position 14,191 of record CAMWVP010000039.1, on the reverse strand, counting down.
CTGCTGCAATTTCCCGATCTGCGCAGCCGTTTTTTTAACGTTGTTTTTCGCGTTATATAAATCGAACAGTACCTTTAAATAATTCATTCCATACCTCGCTTTATCGAAAACGTATATCTCTTATCGTAATTTTCGCGGTGATAATAGTGAACTTCGCCTGTACCTTGATTGAAAACTATGCTCCATTCCGTCGATTCAAACTCGCCGAAATTTCCCTTGCTGACGCTGCCCAAAGCGTCCCGCACTTCTTCCATGCTCATTATCGGTTTTTCGTCAAGCGCTTTCAGCAGTATGTCATAACGCTCGTGCGACTGCGCCGTACCTATACCGTGCTTCTCGCCCTCGGCAAGATAAAAGTTGGTGACGACGGGCGTTTCAACGATCTGCATTTCGTTGTTGATATACTCGACAACTATGCTTTTTCCGTCAACGTCGGCAATGGCGAGGTGGGTCATAAATCCCATTGAGGCGTGCATATCGTACTGTTCAAGCAGCTTGAGAGCCTCGTCAACGTCCGCCGCTTTGTTCAGCAGAAGCCTAATCGCCGTTGTGGTGGTGATATCGGGTTTGTCGGTGTTCTGAGATATCGTCGCCGAATCCTGTATCATATTCACCGAGACCGCCAGCCCTTTTTCGTTCATACCGTCAAGCGGCGCGTACATCGCGATCATCGCCTGTGCGCTGTCTGGGAGAGCACTCAGCTTCATTCCGCTCATATTTATAAAATCGGTGTTTACGGTGGATATCGAGGAATAACCGTTTTTCGGCACGGAATGAACGATCAGCGCGTTGCAGTTATCCCAGTCGAAATTGCGTCCGAACAGCAAATTACCGTTATCGTCTCTGACCGAGATCGTGCTGCACCCGAATGGCATTTTGCCGAATGAAAGTCCGCCCGCTTCCGACAAAGCGCCCGTTAAATATTCCACTACGTCCTCGTCGGAGGAGGCTCCTCCGTTTGCGAGAAACTCCTCAAAACCGCAGTCGCCCTCATATTTCACAGCCGATAAACCCTTTTCCAGCTGCTTTATTTCCGTTGTGAGCTCCGACGCGGAAACGGGCGCGTCCGAATTTATATCCGTGTGTTCGCTCGAGCTCCGATCGGTCACGCTTTCCCGAATAGGCGCACTTTCCCCGTCGGACGATGTGTTTTCCGTATTGCAGCCCGTTACAAGCATTACGAGCATTATCAGAAGGATAGCATGTTTTCTCATAAGCAATCTCCTTATAGCCTGTTGTTACATTTATATTATAGCAAACGCCCGTAAAAATAGCAAATACTTATGCCAAATATTAAAATATGCTTGACAGCTATACATCATTGCGATATAATAGGTGTAAGGAGGGTATTGCTATGGAGCTTAGAGTATTGCAGTATTTTCTTGCGGTAACACGCGAGCAGAGCATTTCGGGTGCGGCGGAGTCGCTGTATCTTTCGCAGCCGACGCTTTCACGCCAGCTCAAGGAGCTTGAGGAGGAGCTGGGCAAGCAGCTTTTTATCCGCGGCAGCAGGCGCGTTACATTGACCGAGGAGGGTATGATCCTGCGCAAACGCGCCGAGGAGATCATGGAGCTGGTGAAAAAAGCCGAGGACGAAATAACCCAATCCGACGAGATAATCGCCGGCGATATCACCGTGGGAACGGGCGAAACGGACGGACTGCGGTTCCTTACAAGAGCCGCGCACAGCCTGCAAAAGGAGCATCCGCTTATTCATCTGAATATAATAAGCGGCGATAAAGCAACTGTCATGGAGGATCTCGACAGAGGTCTTATTGATTTCGGAATAATTTTCGGAGACGTCGATACGTCAAAATACGAGTATATACAAATTCCGCACAAGGATATCTGGGGAGTTATGATGAGACGGGATTCTCCGCTTGCGGAAAAGCAGGAAATAACCGCCGGCGATCTTATCGACAAGCCGTTGATAATCTCCCGTCAGGCGTTTCGGAACTCCGATTTTCAAGAGTTTTTCCCGTGTGGTCAGGAAAAGCTTAATATAGTCGCGACCTATAATTTGCTGTTCAACGGCTCAATAATGGTGGACGAGGGAGTGGGCTACGCGATATGCTTCGATAAAATAATCAACGTGTCGGGTGACAGCAACCTCTGTTTCCGTCCGCTGTCGCCGAAAATGGAAGCAAGCATGAGCATAGTATGGAAAAAGTATCAGGTGCTTTCAAAAGTCACGGAACGTTTCTTGAACAAGCTGAGGGAATACGTGTGAGTTTTTCCGCATATTTTCCCGTACAGCCCGAACATTGCCCCGTCTGACGGCTATTATAAAAAATATCCGAAAACGCCTTGATTTTCTTGTGCAAATATGGTAAAATATATGTGTATGGGTCAACGTATGCCCATATTTCCCGACAGCGGGCAGTATTATTTTTACTAACATCAAGAAAAGGAAAGGGAAAAAATGTCGGAAAGATTTCAAAATCAGTATCTCCTTGCCGATCTGGCTAAGGAGATATCTAAGGTAATAAAGGGCAAGGACGACGCGCTCCTTATCATACTTACGGCGCTTCTGGCACAGGGTCACGTGCTAATCGAGGACGTGCCGGGCGTGGGCAAGACGACGCTCGCGATGGCGCTGGGAAGGGCTTCGGGCTTGTCGTTCAGACGCGCGCAGTTCACTCCGGACGTTATGGCTTCGGACATCACGGGCTTTACGATGTTCAACAAGGAGGAAAACTGCTTCGAATACCGCGCGGGCTTGGTTATGACGAATATCCTGCTCGCCGACGAGATAAACCGCACCTCCCCGAAAACGCAGTCCGCTCTGCTGGAGGCTATGGAGGAGAAGCGCGTGACGGTCGACGGCACGGTACACGAGCTGCCGTATCCGTTTATGGTCATAGCGACCCAGAACTCGCAGGGCTACGTGGGAACGTTCCCGCTGCCCGAAGCGCAGCTTGACCGCTTTATGATGAAGATAAGCATGGGCTACCCGACTATCGAGGAGGAAAAGCAGATAATGCTCGACCGTCTTTCGGGAAACCCCGTGAACGAGATAAACAACGTAATGACCATCGAACAGATAGCGGACTGCATTGAGGACATCTCGGAGATAAGCTTCGCCGAGAGCCTGTGCAGGTATGTCGCCGAGCTTACCGCCGCGACACGTAATCACCCCGCCGTAGCGCTTGGCGCGAGTCCCCGCGCCTCCGTCGCGATAATGCAGGCTTCGAGAGCGTTCGCGTATCTGCGCGGACGGGATTACGTTATCCCCGAGGACATAGTAAGGCTGATGATCCCCGTCTTTGAACACAGGATAGTTCTTCGGCAGGAGACGCGCGTGAACAAGCGCTCTATCCGCTCGGTGCTCGAGGACGTTGTGAGCTCGGTCACGCCGCCCGTAAGACGGAGCTGATTATGGCGAGGAATCGTATACTGTATATTCTGCTCGTGGTGGGGTGCGTTATATTTTCAATGGCGTACACCAGCAGGATATCGGCGCTGCTGCTTATTGCGGTGCTGCTTTATCCCGTTATCGCGGCAATGTTCGCGTTCGTACTGCTGATAAGCGTAAAGGCGGAGTTTGGCGCAAAACGCATCGTTATCGACAAGAACGAGCCGTTTGACCTTGCCGTTACGCTGAAAAACAGATCGATACTCCCCGGAGTACCCGTCGAGATATACTGCCATATACCCGACCGCGAGATCGGTCTTTTCGCGGATAAGAGAGTATTCGCGTCGGTATCTCCGCTCGGGCAGGCGATGCTGTCGGTCGGCTGTGTGCACAAGTACCGCGGCAGCTTTGAGTGCCGTATCTACTCGCTGTCATTCGTCGACCCGCTGAGAATAGTGCGGCTGACGAAGAAGCAAAAGGACGTTCTGCCGACGATATTTCTCCCGAGGAAGCTTCCGCTTGAGGATATCCTGTCCACATCGTCCGGCGAGCAGAGCTTTTCACCGAAGAAACCACTGACCTCCGAGCGCGAGGACTTTTCCCACGTGCGAAATTACCGAAGCGGCGATATTATGCAGCTTGTGCATTGGAAGCTCACCGCTAAGCAGGACGAGCTTATGATAAAGCAGTTCGACAGTGTGAACGACGTCCGTGCGGCTGTGTTGTGCGACTTCAATGTCTATCCCGGTGAGTGCAACGTTATGCTGCGCACCGATACGGTCATAGAAACGGCGCTGGCGTTCGTCCGCGAGGCGATAAGCAAGGGGATATACTGCTGCGTCGAAACGGGCGAGCTTACGCAGGAGGAGACGATAAACGTCTTTGATATTCCGACGTTCAACAGATTTTTCGAGTTTATGTCGGTCATTCCCGCCAAATTGGATGTGGCAGACTTCCTGTACACGTTCGACAGCGTGGATATCGACAGCGCCTCCGCGGTCATAATCGTCACGACGGAGCTGTCCGACGAGCTGCTGGCGCGCGCTAAGGCGGCGGCTAAGCATACGGCGGTGTTTTACGCGTATATCAACCTGTCTCTCAGGGAGCTGCCGGGTGATTTCAACGAGGATCAGCTCGTGTTTTTAAATATCCGCAGGGCGGGCGAAAGAGGACTTAAAACCGCCGCGGAACGTGTTAATGACGGCGGCAAGTAGCTGCCGAAAAAATAAAGGAAAGAGGTAATAAAATGGATATCAAAGCAAAGATCGATGAAGTGGTAAACAAGGTGAAGAACGACAAGGGCTTTGCCGAAAAGTTTCAGAAGGAGCCGATAAAAGCGGTCGAGGATGTTCTCGGCGTAGACCTGCCGGACGACACTATCAAGAATATCATTGACGGCGTTAAGGCTAAGATCAACGTTGACGGTCTCAAGGATAAGATCGGCGGTCTCTTTGGCGGAAACAAGTAAAGACAGGACGCTTGGTATAGAAGTATTGCGGTGTTTAGCGAAAACGCTTAACGCCGCATTTTTCTATGAAAAATCCGCTGCTGTCAAAATATCCAAAAAAATTAAAATATTTTGGTAAAAAAACGCATTGCCTTTTCGAGCCGGATAGTTTATACTATAGAGGTAGGGCGCATTGGACGTTCCGCTGAAAAATCAGTTTTAAAAGAACATGACGGAATGAAAAACTTGAATTTAAATAAGCTTTACTGCTCCCTAAGAGCTTGTTCAGAGCTCAAACTATATACTTTAAAGCTTGATACGGAGTTTTGTATTATCGTTGAAACGCCGAGCACTCAAGCGACAATATGGGGACGCATTCGTGTGGAATAAAGGAGGTACCTATGATAAACGCCGAAATAACCAACTATGTTGATTTTGTCAGACAGACAGTCGCGCCGCACAGCAAAGTTAAACCCGAAAGAGTGTATGACGGTAATCCCAGAGTGGTGACGTATAATATCCCGGCAATTAAGATGAGCGAGGAGATAGACCTCAGCACCTCGGCACACGAGGACGGCAGCGCTCCAAGCAGGTGGACAAGTGACGCCATTTATACAAATGATATCAACGCGCCCATGGGTTGCAGAGTGAATCGGAGTGCATTTGACCGGGTGAGGGAGCAGTTAAAAGCCGAGGGTATCAACGCCGACAAACGCACACCCACTCATGAGATCACCGACGAGCAAATGGACTGGCTTGAAGCGAGGTACGACTTCGATTATCTGAGCGTTTGCGGCTATCAGCATACGGATTTTGGTAATTTTATGCTTGATCTCGCGTACATGAACGTATTTTCTCTTGAAGAGATCGAGGATATGTGCGGGCTGATGCCGTTCGAGCCCGATGGCGACTGCTTTGTCTTTGCATACTGCGTCAGCGGCGGGTATTATATGGGAGATAACGGCGAAATGATTGATGAAGAGCAAGTGCAAACGGAATACATCACACGTTACATCAAGGCGAAACACCCCAGACTTACCGAAGCGGAATATAATGAAATGATCAAGCAATTCTCCTCTCAACTGCACGAGCGCATGATGATCTTTAAGAGCATTTTCGAGCAGCTCTCCAACAGAATGACGTTTATTCCGGGCAGCGGATTCCCTCAGATCGAGGACGCCTCCGAAAAGCTGAAAGAGGATTTCGGGGTTCGCGTAAACGGATAAATGTTCAAAACGCACTCATAATCAAATAAAGGCTGCGCAGTTAAGGAGCGTGCGGTATAGAAAAATTGCGGTGTCGAGCGAAAACGCTTAACACCGCAATTTTCTATAAAACGGCTTGGCAAAGGCAACACGCCTTTCGGGGGCTTTTTTCTATTTCAACTTATCAACTATTCCCTCCGCAATGTTCCCGATAACGGATATGATCATATCCGTGTCGAGCTCGGAATTTTCTACATAAGCGTAATAGCCTCCCTTTATCATATAGGTGAGCGAGACGTTCAGCTCCGGGCTGTCCTTGTATTGGGGATATTTGTCAAATATAAATTTACGTACCTCAAGTTCAAACTTGTCGGCGAGGATATTTCTGCGCCCGTTCGCAAAGATTATATCGATGAGCGTCTTGTTTGCAACGAAGCCCTCGACAAGCTCCTTTATAAACAGCTTGGGTTCGGAAAGCACGGAGTTCGGGTGCTCGATGCTGTTGAACACGCTCTCGAACAGCTCGTTTTCAAGCTGCTCGGAAAGGTCGTAGATATCCTTGTAATGCAGGTAGAACGTTGCCTTGTTGACCTGCGCGAGGTCGGCGAGTTCCTTTACCGTGATGCGCTCCAGCGGCTTCTTCGCGCGCAGCTGCAGAAACGCGTTTATTATACTGTTTTTGGTTTTCTTTACCCTGAGATCCATAATTCCTCCGAAATAGATAATTATCGACAAAGGTCGTATAATTGACAACAGGCGATAAGCGCCGATTGAATGTAAACATTAACTTTGTTATAATGATTATACCACAATAATTGATATTAGTCAATAATTCGGAGGAAAAAATGGATTTTTACGGATTCTATACGGGAAAAGCGTTTGATGCATACGAATATCTCGGAGCTCACCGCGCGGGCGAGGGCTGGATATTCCGCGTTTTCGCGCCTAACGCGGCACGTGTGACGCTGCTCGGAGAGTTTACGGACTGGATAGAGTACGAGATGAACCGCGTCAACGATGGGAATTTTTTCGAGGTGTACGTCGATCACGGCAGCGACGGCGAGACCTACTTCCACCGCATCTACAACCGATCGGGCGGCTATACCGATCACTGTGATATCTACGGTTACGGAATGGAGCTGAGACCCGGCTTCAAATCCGTTCTGCGGGATCTCGGGGCGTATTCGTTCGGCGACAAGAAGTGGCTCGCCGCGCGCTCGGACTGCCGCGACAAGCCGCTAAACATCTATGAAATGCACCTCGGCTCGTGGTGCAGAAAAGAGGACAACTCGTGGTATCGTTACGACGAGATAGCCGACAAGCTGATCTCCTACGTCAAGGAGGCGGGCTACAATTACATAGAATTCCTGCCGCTCTCCGAGCACCCTTGCGATGAATCATGGGGCTATCAGAATACGGGGTTTTTCAGCCCGACGGCGCGCTACGGCTCCGCCGCGCAGCTTATGGAGCTCATCGACAAGCTCCACCAAAACGATATCGGCGTGATAATGGACTTCGTGCCCGTGCATTTCGCTGTGGACAGCTACGGTATAGGGAAGTATGACGGAACGCCGCTGTACGAGTACCCTCACACCGACGTCGGAGTGAGCGAGTGGGGCAGCTGCAACTTTATGCATTCGCGCGGCGAGGTACGCAGCTTTTTGCAGTCCTGCGCGTGCTACTGGCTCAAGGAGTTCCACTTTGACGGCATACGTATGGACGCTATCAGCCGCATTATCTACTGGCAGGGCGAGGAGGCACGCGGCGTAAACGGCAACGGCGTGGAGTTCATCAAGACGATGAACAAGGGGATAAAGGAGCGCGTTCCGACCGCTCTGCTGTTCGCGGAGGACTCCACCAACTATCCCGGAGTCACTAAGCCAGTGGATTGGGGAGGGCTCGGTTACGACTACAAGTGGGACATGGGCTTTATGAACGACACGCTCAACTTTTTCCGAACCGCGCCCGAATACCGCTCCGCGAACTATCACAAGCTGACCTTCTCGATGATGTACTATTATAACGAAAGCTATCTGCTGCCTTTCTCGCACGATGAGAATGTTCACGGCAAAGCGACTATCCTCCAGAAGATGAACGGGCAGTATGACGACAAATTCCCGCAGGGAAAGGCGCTCTACTTATATATGTATATGCACCCGGGCAAAAAGCTGAACTTTATGGGCGGCGAGCTCGGGCAGCTCCGAGAGTGGGACGAGAGCCGCGAGCAGGATTGGGATATCCTGAAATATCCCAAGCACGACAGCTTCAATGTGTTTATGAAAACGCTGAACGGGCTGTATCTGGTGCACTCCGCGTTCTTTGAACAAGATTATCAGAATAACGGCTTCCGCTGGATAGACTGCGACAATACCGAAAACTGCATTTACGCTATCGAGCGCAGAAGCTCCAAGGAGACGCTGGTCGCCGTGTTTAATCTGAGCGATACCGAAAAGGAATACTCTATCGGCGGCTATGAAAAGTCAAAGCTGCTGCTCCACACCGACTGGAACAGGTTCGGCGGGGACACTCCCGATAACAAAAAAACCGGCTTGACCAGAATGACCTTGCCGCGCTACTCCGGAATACTGTTTCAAGTCATGTAGGTGATACCGCACAAAGACCGCCTGTTTTGTACAGTGCAAACTTAAATAAAAGACCGACCTCCCGCAGAGTTCTGCGGGAGGTCGGTCTGTATTTGCGCGTTTCGGAATAAATTAAGCCCGCCGCGCGGATCGCGGAATTGTTGGCGAGAAGCGGGTAAACATATTATTATGGCGTTCCCGCGCGCCGGACTTAATTTATCCAAAAACGCACCGCTGCATGAAAAAAATAAATCAGTCTCTTACATACCAAATCGGGATATTTTTATTATACCACTATGGTATAGTTTTGTCAAGGGGGTGATGAAAATTTTCAGACTAAAGGAACTGCGCGAGAAGCGGAAAATATCTCAGGTGCGGCTCGCTATCGAGCTTGACCTTAATCAGAACTCCGTCTCGCGCTACGAAAACGGAGCGCGTGAGGCGGATTATCGCACACTGCTCGCGATCGCGGACTATTTCAATGTTTCGCTGGATTATTTATTCGGGAGGACGGATAATCCGGAAATAAACAAATAACACGCATATACTCGTTAATATTCAATAATTCTCCCATATACCCGTCATTTTAATGCTTCGACTAAAAATGAAACAAACCTCAAGATAATGAGAAAAACAGAGAGATTTGCAGAGAATTGAAAAGAAAACGGGATATATTTCAAATTCGGCGCGATCTCGCCTTGACAAATGCGGAAAAGCGTGGTAAAATAACTACTGTTGTGAATTATATCTTACAGAATTATAAGGAGGAAAAGATATGTCAACTTATATGGCTAAGCCCGCAGAAGTTGAGCGTACATGGTACGTTATCGACGCTGCCGATAAGCCCCTCGGACGTGTGGCAGCGACTGCCGCTCACCTGCTCAGAGGCAAGCATAAGCCCACCTACACTCCCCATGTGGACTGCGGCGATCATGTTATTATCATCAACTGCTCCAAGGCAGTGCTCACCGGCAAGAAATTGCAGAACAAGGTTTACAGATGGCACACCGGCTGGATCGGTCACCTCAAGGAGGTAGGCTACGACAAGCTGATGGCTGAGAAGCCCGAGAAGGCTATGACCCTCGCTATCAACGGTATGCTGCCCAATAACACGCTCGGAAGAAAAGCTCTCACAAGACTTCGCTGCTATGCGGGTGCAGAGCATAAGAACGCGGCTCAGAAGCCCGTTGACTACAAGTTTTAAGGAGGGCTTTATATGTACGAATCTAAACCTTATTACTATGGAACAGGCAGAAGAAAGCACTCCGTAGCTCGCGTAAGAGTGTACCCCGGAAGCGGTTCCATCACTATTAACGGCAGAGATATCGACGACTACTTCGGTCTCGATACCCTTAAGCTCATCGTTCGTCAGCCCCTCGCGCTTACCGATCTGGTTGACAAGTTCGATATCGTTTGCACCGTTGCGGGCGGCGGCGTTACCGGTCAGGCGGGCGCTATCCGTCACGGTCTCTCCAGAGCACTGCTCCAGTATTCCGACGAGCTTCGTCCCGTCCTCAAGAAGGCAGGCTTCCTCACTCGCGACCCGAGAATGAAGGAAAGAAAGAAGTACGGTCTCAAGGCTGCACGCCGTGCACCGCAGTTCTCGAAGAGATAATTATTTGCTTGCGGAACGGCTTTGCAAAGCCGTTTTCGGGCGATATAAACAGGGAAATGTCTTTTTTCTGTCATTATTTCGGAATAAATCCCGTTGCCACAAGGCAACGGGATTTTTGTATTATCGGAGCGTGTTGCTTTTAATTATCGGACTAACTTCAGGTGCAAGAGGATGGAGGAGGTAGTGTGGCTCTTCTATTATAAAGTGGCTAAATCCTCCCCCCTCCCCTACGGGTTTCCTCTTCCGATCTCTAGGGTTGACGCTTGCGTCAATTCGCCCTCTCCCCTCCCACCCTCCTGAGTAGGTTTGCGCGCGTAGTATATTGGCTTACCGCCGCCAATCTCTTGTCGGTTTACCGTATGCTATCGTTAGTGGTCGCACATTACAGGAACCTTTTTTCGCAGCGTTTCGTGGCAGACAACCTAACGTGTTCCTCGTTCGTCAACTAATCGTTTCGCAACGTGACTTTGTTGTCTAATGTTCGCTTTGCCTGTGTAAAGAGAAATTTAGAGCGCCTTGATATGTCAATTAAGTGATTTCTCCTGAAATCCGTCCGGGCTTTTGCGCATATATGCTTTTTTGTGAATTAGTGACGTTTCACGCAAAAAAAACGCCATTTCACGCAAAGGGTATTGATTTTTTTGGCGAAATCCTGTACAATGGAAAAACCAAGAAAGGGGGCGGCGGCTATGCTTACAATGCGCAATATATTAGGTTTGGTAGGGATTGCCGCGCCCAAAACGAATAAACGAATATGCCCTATAACTCCGGCTATGGTCGGGGTATAGGGCTTTTTGTTTTGTAAAATTTATTAGGGGGTTGATTTTGTGAAGAAAATTTTTAAGAGAGTGGCGGCGGCGGTCACGGCGCTCTCGGTAATGGCGGCGGCTGTCGTGTTTGACGTGCCGGAGAGGATTTTGGCGCTTGCGGCGGCGGAAACGAGAGCGGAAACGCAGATTTGCAACGGCAACCATTTGGGTTGGGAGCCTTTTACCAGTTCTACCACGCTTGAAAATGGAAAAAAATATTATCTCACCGAAAATGTCAAACTCAGCGCGTATAAAATAATAGAAAACGGTGTTAATGTTACACTTTGTTTGAATGGGTATAAAATTACGGCATCAAATATTATGTGTGTATTTTTTACATACGGCTCGCTTACTCTTTGCGATTGCGATAGCAGTAAAAACGGACAAGGTATATTGATTGGCTTAAATGATACAAACAAGCTCGGCGGCGGTGTATTTGTGGACAACGGCGGCACATTTAAAATGTACGGCGGCACAATTTCGGGTGCCACGGCATCCAACGGCGGCGGTGTATATGTAAACACCAACGGCACATTTGAAATGAACGGCGGCACGATTTCGGGCAACAAGGTGGCAAAAAACGGTGGCGGTGTATATGTGAACGGCGGCACATTTGAAATGAACGGCGGCACGATTTCGGGCAACACGACACCCACCTACGGCGGCGGTGTATATGTGACTGGCGGCAAATTTATAATGACCAGCGGCACGATTTCGGGTAACACGGCAAGCAGCGGCGGCGGTGTATTTGTGACTAACAGCGACACATTCACAATGGGCGGCGGTACAATTTCGGGCAACGAGGCAAGCAGCAACGGCGGCGGCGTATATGTGAGCGGCAGCACATTTACAATGAGCGGCAACAGCACGATTTTAGGCAACACGGCAAGCGGCAGCTACGGCGGCGGCGGTGTATATGTGGCTAACAACGGCACATTCGAAATGGACGGCGGCACGATTGAGAAAAACACGGCAAACAGCGCTGGCGGTGTATATATGATGGGTTCTGCTGGTTCTGAGACGCCATTCACAATGAACGGCGGTACAATTTCGGACAACACGGCAACTAGCGGCAACGGCGGCGGTGTATTTGTGAATAACAGAACATTTAAAATGACCGGCGGTACAATTTCGGGTAACACGGCATCCAGCGGCGGTGGTGTATATTTGGTCAATCCAAAAGCGCACTTCACAATGACCGGTGGCACGATTGAGAAAAACACGGCAACTGCTAGCGGCGGCGGTGTATATGTGAACACCAACGGCACATTTGAAATGACCGGCGGCACGATTTCGGGCAACGTAGCAAAAGGCGGCGGCGGTGTATATGTAAACGGCGGTACATTCACAATGAACGACGGCACGATTGATAAAAACACAGCAACCAACAACGACAGCGGTTCCAGCGGAGGCGGTGTATCTGTGTACGGTGGTACATTCACAATGAACGGCGGCACGATTGAGAATAACACGACAAAATTCGGCGGCGGCGGTGTATATGTGCAAAAAGACATACCCAACAACAAAATCGGCACATTTATAATGAACGCCGGCACCGTTTCGGGTAACGAGTCAGAAAGAGGCGGCGGCGGTGTATATATGCAGGACGGCACATTCACAATGATCGGCGGCACGATTGATAAAAACACAGCAAGCCGCGACGGCGGCGGTGTATATGTGAACTCAAGCGCGGAATTCATAATGAGCGGCGGCGCGATTTTGGGCAACGAGGCAACCAACGGCGACGGTGGCGGTGTATATTTGTCACAGGGCATAGGTGCCATATTTACAATGACCGGCGGCACGATTTCGGGCAACAAGGCAAGCGAAAACGGCGGCGGTGTGCGGGTTGACAATTTTACATCATTCACAATTGCTGGAGAGGTTGATATAAGCGGTAATACCAAAAACGACGGTACGACCGCAAACAATGTATCTCTTGATTACGATAATACAATAACCATAGGAGATAACTTCTCGACCGACAGCCCTGTTGGCGTTACCAAAGAAATTTATTATGATTATCATTATTTTGATGAGCCTCCTGTCCTCACCTGCGCGTCTCCCGTGGATATCACGAACGAAACAACGACGGATATAAGCGCAAATTTTACGGCGGATATAAATGACCAAATGATCTTTTATAATGACGGTAAGGTTCAACTCTCCGGCAAGCACGATTGGGGCGAGTGGGAGATCACGACAGAACCCTCCGAAACCGATAAAGGCGAAGCAACGCGCAACTGCACAATAACCGAAGAACATACCGATACAAAGGAGCTCCCCGAGCTTACGGATACCGAGGTCTGGGAAAAGGCAACGACAAAGCCGACCTGCACGGAGGACGGTTCGGACGTTTACAAAAGTGAATACGGAACGGTTACAATACCGATTGACGCAACGGGTCACGATACCGAACATACCGTGGCAAAGGACGCGACCTGCACCGAGGACGGCAATATCGAGTATTGGTACTGCTCAAACTGCGATACATATTTCAGCGATGAGGATTGCACGAACGAGATAACAGAGGACGAAACGGTCATTTCGGCAGAGGGTCACATGCTCACTGAAGTTGAGGGATATCCCGCAACGGAGGACGAAGATGGTCTTAAGGATCATTGGCATTGTGAGGTCTGCAAAAAGAATTTCTCCGATTCCGAGGGTAAAGAGGAATTGGACACTGTCGTGATCCCGGCTCTCGGACACGAGCACTCTTATTCCGAGGATTGGGAAAGCGACGATGACTACCACTGGCACGAGTGTTCCTGCGGCGAGAAATCGGACAAAGCCGCGCATGAATGGGACGACGGCGAGACGACCACCGAGCCTACGGCGACCGATCCGGGCGTAAAGACCTTTACCTGCACCGTCTGCGATAAGACCAGAACGGAGGAAATTCCCGCGCTCGGCTACAAGGGCGACTGCGGCGACAATGTAACTTGGGAATATGACGAGGACAACAAGACCCTCACCATTACCGGCGACGGCGATATGGATAATTGGACTGACGAAAATCCGGCTCCGTGGTCTGATATCGCGGAGGATATCGAAAAGGTCGTTATCGATGATGGCGTAACTTCTATCGGCGATAACGCTTTCGAGGGCTGCACAGGGCTGACGGACGTTACCATTCCCGACAGCGTTGAAACTATAGGCGATAACGCGTTCAAGGGCA
>CAMWVP010000038.1 GCA_947177735.1 uncultured Clostridia bacterium | reverse complement strand
ACCGTTATCCCGACGACGTTAAGCAGTTTTTCGACGCGGGGCACGAGATCGGCACCCACTCCTACCAGCACCCGCACGTCGAGGGCATAAACGTAAACGAGCTCATCAACGATACCAAGGAATGCAGCCGCAAGATCAAGATGCTCACCGGCAAGGAGCCGACACTCTACCGCGCTCCGTACGGCGAGTTTGACGACAGCCTCATTACCACACTGGACGGTATGGGTATGAAGGTTATCCAGTGGGATGTTGAAGGGGTGGATACGGATGGGAAGCCCCAAGGAAAGCCGCTTCACGTAAATAAAACAGGCGTCGGGCACTGCCGCCCGACGCCTGTTTTTGTAATATCCGCGCCGAATACCGTCAGCCCCCTTTGCGATTGTCCCCCCCTTGACATAAAATCCAAGAAGTGCTATAATATATAAAGTCAAATACAACTCTCCAAGAGGATCAAGGAAAACGCTATGAAGATGGTAATAATTGGTAACGGCAAGGCGGGAAGCAGTCTTGCTTCAATGCTGTCAAACGAGGGTCACGACGTGACCGTCATAGATATCAACCCCTCCGCGCTGGAAAGAACGCAGAACACCGAGGACGTTATGTGTATCGAGGGCAACGGCATTGACAAGGACGTCCAGAAAGACGCAGCCGTGAACAAGGCGGGGATAGTCATCGCCGCCACGCCTTACGATGAGGTGAATCTGCTGTGCTGCCTTATCGCGAAAAAGCTCGGCGCGAAAAGGACGATATCGCGTGTCAGGAACCCCGAATACTATAAGCAGATAGATTTTATAAGAGACGATCTCGGGCTGTCTATGGCGATCAACCCCGAGGGTATAACCGCCGACGAGATACTCCGCGTGCTCATCACACCCGAAGCAGCTAAGGTAGAGGTGTTTGAAAAGGGCAAGATGGAGCTTGTCGAGTACAAGATACCCGACAACTCGCCCATACTCGACTGCAGCCTGCTCGAGATATACAAGCGCACCAGGATAAAGTTTCTGATTTGCGCCGTGCAGCGCGACAACGAGATATACATACCGGGCGGCAACTTCATTCTCCGTTCGGGGGACAGGATAAACATCGCGGCTACTCATAAGGATATAGAGCAGTTCTTCAAGATGTGCGGCTCGATAAAGGACAAGGTGAAGTCCTGTATGATAGTCGGCGGCGGCAGAGTGGGGTATTATCTGACCCGCAATCTGCTCGCGATGGGTATGCACGTCAAGGTGATCGAAAAGGATCTCGAGAAGTGCAGACAGCTGGCACAGATGTTCCCGAAAGCCTCCGTTATCCACGGCGACGGCACCGACCAGGATATGCTCAACGAGGAGGGGATACGCGACGCGGACGCGTTCGTCGCGATAACGGGCATCGACGAGGAGAACATCATTATGTCGCTCTACGCCAAGAACAACTCCAACGCAAAGGTCGTCACCAAGATAAACCGCGAAAGCTACGTCGGGCTGTCGAGCCAGATAGGGCTTGACTGCATCATCTCCCCGAAATACCTGACCACAAACTCGGTGCTCGCGTATGTGCGAAGCCTTGACAATACCGAAAGTAATATCGAGTCGATATATCACATAGTGGATAACAGAGTGGAGGCTGCGGAGTTCCGTATCAGGGAGAATATCCCGCGCCTGCTCGGTATTCCGCTTAAAGAGCTCAAGATCAAAAAGAACATTCTTATATGCTCGGTAGTGAGGGGCAGACAGGTCATTATACCGGACGGCAACACCTGTATCGAGCTGAACGACTCGGTGGTCGTAGTCTCCAAGGAGCACCGCTTTTCGGATATTCGGGAAATTTTGGAATGAGGTGAATTTGCCCCCTTACGATGAATAAGACGTTTGTTTTCCATTATCTGTCAAAGATGACGCTCGCGGGGTCGGCGCTGTTTCTGCTGCCCGCTATAGTGAGCCTGATCTACGGCGAGTTCGACATCGTGTTGGCGTTCGTGGCGGTCGGCGCGGGACTTGCCGTTCTGTCGCTGCCGGCGGCGCTCATCAAGCCCAAGTCCAAGGATATGTACACCAAGGAGAGCCTTGTGATCGTCGCGCTGCTCTGGATAGTGTTCTCGATAGCGGGAGCTATGCCGTTTTTCGTGAGCGGTGAGATACCGCATTTCGTCGACGCGCTGTTCGAGAGCGTTTCGGGCTTTACGACAACGGGCTCGACTATACTCACCGACATAGAGGCGCTGTCGCACGGAATGATGTTCTGGCGCAGCTTCACTCACTGGATAGGCGGTATGGGCATACTCGTGCTGGCACTGGCGGTGTTCCCGTCCTCAAAGGATTCGATGTATCTTATGAGAGCGGAGTGCCCCGGACCTCAGGTTGGCAAGTTCGTTCCCAAGGGCAAGAATACGGCGGTGTATATGTACTCGATATACGGCGCGCTGACCGTGCTTACGGTGATACTGCTCTGCGCGGGAGGAATGCCGCTGTTCGACAGCGTATGCCACGCCATGGGCACGGCGGGCACGGGCGGCTTCGGCATCAAGAACGCGGGCGTCGCGTTCTACGATTCCGCGTACATAGACGGCGTTATAACCGTGATGATGATACTGTTCGGCGTGAACTTCAACATCTTCTATTTTATGCTGATAAGGCGCTTCAGAGATGTTGCGAAGAACCTTGAGCTGCGGGTGTACTTAATTATCATTGCGGTGTCTACGGTGCTTATCGGTGCGAATATCTACCCGATATACGAGTCGGTCGGAAGCAGCTTCCGCTACGCCGTTTTTCAGGTGGCATCGGTAATGACGACGACGGGCTTCGCGACAGCCGACTTCAATCTCTGGCCGGCGTTCTCGCAGATGGTACTGATAATGCTGATGTTTATCGGAGCCTGCGCGGGTTCGACGGGCGGCGGCTTCAAGGTGCAGCGTCTGATAATCATCGCCAAGAATATGGGCAAGTTTTTCAAGAAGCTGCTTCACCCGAAATCGGTGAACCTCGTAACGAGCGAGGACAAGGCGATGGACGCGGATACGGTTCACGGCGTGCACTGCTATCTCGGTATATACCTGTTCCTGATGCTCGCGTCGATGCTGCTGGTGTCCGTCGACAATCAAGACTTCGCGACCTCGTTCACATCGGTAGTTTCCTGCTTCAACAATATCGGTCCCGGAATAAACCGTGTCGGCCCGATGGAGAACTTTTCGTTCTTCTCGGATTTCTCGAAGTGCATACTCTCGCTGAATATGTTGCTCGGGAGATTGGAGTGTCTGCCGATGATGATACTGTTTATCCCGTCGATCTGGAAGAAAAAGTTCTGACATAAAAACGGTGCCGAGCGCTGCTGCTCGGCACCATTTTTATATCAGACATTTTGTGACGTTTTGTCCATATATTCCATCATCGCGCGGGCGGTCTTTTTCGCGTCCTCAACGGCGTGGACTACGGTAAGCGGGCCGGTCACAACGTCGCCTGCCGCGAACACTCCCGGGTGTGTGGTCATAAAGTTATCGTCCACGACGAGCAGCCCTCTTGCCGTGCCCTCCAGATGCTTTGTCGAGAGGATCAGCTTGTCTTTGGGGCGCTGGCTGACGGCTATTATCACCGAGTCGGCGGGAACGAGCTCCTCTCCCGGCTCGTAGCCGGAAACCTTACCCTCGCTGTCGATGATCGAAGTCTTGAACACAGGACCCTCGGGAGTTATGCGGACTATCTGCTTGCCGAAGATGAATTCCGCGCCGTCGAGCTTGGCGTAGCTCATCTCGTGAGAGCTTGCCGAGGCGTTCTTCCCGCGCGAGAACAGCATGACGCGCTGCGCGCCGTGACGGAACGCCGTGCGCGCTACGTCCATTGCGACGTTGCCCATGCCGATGATGGCGACTGTCTCGCCGAGCTCGTGATGAGAGGGGTTCTCGAGGTAGGAGATGCCGAAGTGTACGTTCGCAAGACACTCGCCTTGAATGTTCAGTGTGCGCGGTCTCCATGCTCCTGTGCCGACAAAAACGGTGTTATAGCCGTCGCGGAACAGATCATCTATCTTCAGAGCGCCGCCGATGGTCGTATTCAGGCGTATCTGTACGCCGAGCTTGTCGAGCAGCTGCTTGTAGCGGTCAATGACGGTGTTGGGCAGACGGAACTCGGGTATACCGTACCGCAGCATACCGCCGATGTCGTTCTTACGCTCGAATATCGTAACGGAATAGCCGTTTTTCGCCAGTATTACCGCAACGGTAAGCCCCGCAGGACCAGAGCCGATTATCGCGGCTCTTTTGCCGTTCGGCGCGGCGCATACGGGGCGCATACGGCTCAGGTACGCGTCCGAGACGAAACGCTCTATGTCGTAGAACTGCACGGGGGTGTCCTTCTTGCCGAGCACGCAGTGACCCGCGCATTGTGCCTCGTGGTTGCAGACGGCAGCGCAGACTACGCTTAACGGGTTGTTCTCGAACAGCTCCGCACCCGCGTCCATGACCTTGTTCTCCTTGAACTTCTGAATGATCTGCGGTATCGGAGTGTGCACGGGGCAGAACTCCATACAACGCGGCTTCTTGCAGTTAAGACAGCGACCCGCCTCGACCTCTATTCGCAGTGACATATACAGTACCTCTCTTTCCTATTTGCCTTTTACTATAACACATTCGCTGCGCTTTTTCAAGCGGTTTGCGGCGAACGCTCCAAAAAGGGTTTGTTTGTGTCCGTTTTTGCAATGCCGTGTTCGCTCCTATGGGCACCTCTAAAAACCTTGTTTGAGCAAAAGCATGCGTGCAGCCGACAGCGTTTTGCGCAGTTGCCCAACGGGCAACAGGCGAATAATGCGTCCACACACGTTTTTGCTTTTCAAAACGGTTTTTAGAGCTTGTGTTCATAGCGGTATTCCTCAACGTTCACCTGCTGTCCGCTTTGAACGGTAACTCTGATAAGCCTGTTCTGTACGTTGCAGGTGTGGTTGTGGGCTTACTGTTACAGTCTCGTTGATTTATAAATCTTCTTTATAAAAGTCAAGCGACTTGATAATATATTCGTCAAAGCGGCTCAGCATACAAGCTATTGTCGTGTGGAAATCTCTCATATCTTTTATGCTGGGATAAGTCCATGGCTTGTTATAGGGTCGTGTAAATTCGTAATTGCCCCATAATTCAAATCGTAAAGCGTATTTTTTAAACCCGTTTCGATACCACATAAAACGGTGTTCTCTCTCCGATCTGTTCTTTTTGGGATTATTCAGATAGAAAATAAACTGTTGCGGTATAAACGGCGAATTATCAATATCCTCCGCCGAATTCGGATAATCGCCGCAAATTTTGAGATAGGTTATAGGGAGCATATCTCCCGAGGGAATATCAACATCATAGTTGACGAGCTCGTCTACAAGCAGCACGATAAATTTATTGAAATACGGCTTATCTTTAAAGCACTCAGAGTCAAGCTTGTATATGAGCACGTCATTCGGATTCCAAGGACACAAGAACGCTTTTGTAACAGGAATTCTTTTGCGCTCCGGCTGCTCTCCGACAAGCTTTTCACGCAACTTTTCAAGCGCTGCTTTGCGTTTTTTCAATTCTCTCTTACTATCCTCAAAGCGAAACAGATCCCCGCCGCTGTCGATGAGTTCCACGGCGATGTTTTTAACTTCATCTGTAAGTCTTCCCAAGTCGGACATAATCAGCGCCAAGCCAAACCAAAAATCAAACTTGTCCTCGTCATCAGTCAAATACTCCTCACTTTCGGCAAGGAGTTCTTTTAAAGCGTCCTCGTCGGTTCTTCCGATTTTCAGCTTGTTTTTATAGTCGGTCATAACATCTTCGGAAACGTCATTCCGAAATATTTCCGCTTCCCATGTTCCCGTAAAATCACCCTCCATAAATATTGTACAAATGATTTCATCGCCGAAGCGTCATATCTTCCGTAAAACACAATAGCTCATTTTCAATTTCGTTTTTTAACAGATATTTAACGTATTAAAGTATTTGTGCCGTAGGCGTATTCGGTAGCGGTCTCCTTTGCCAAGCGATAAAGCTCGTCATTCTCGTACAGGGCGATTTTGCCTGTTTCAACGACCTTCAAGCCTTCGCCGGCAGCGCGTAGGGTATAACTATATTCTACCACGGGCGCGGCGTTTTTGTCAAGCGCTTTTTCGCGGACAAGCACAGCAACGGTATTTACTAATTAAGAGAAATATCCTATGAATACATGCTCTAAGGCTTTTATTTTTATAATAACGATTTATTCGGCGGTTCTCTAAGTATGTGCGGAGTTACAACAGCCGAAAAAGAGAATATCAAATCGGCGGCTCGTGCTATACATTGAGCTGTAAAGGATTTATTTGTGTCCGTTTTTTGTAATACCGTGTTCGCCGTTTTCGACACTTTAAACGGCATAACTTGTCCGTACAGACGATATATTATATCATCAACGGACAGGAGGGTTCTATGCCATATACTATTATACATACTGTGAAGCTGCAAGATACCGCAAAGGACGAGGCACGGCTCGCGGCGGCTCGGGCGCTGTACGCGGAGCTGCTGAAATATCTCGAAAGGGGGCGGGAGAATGACGGCGATATACGCGCGGCAGAGCGTTGACAAAAAGGACAGTATCTCGATAGACACGCAGATAGATATGTGCAAACATTATTGCACGGACGAATATAGCGTTTATTCGGACAAGGGCTGGAGCGGTAAGAATCTGGATCGTCCCGAATTTCAGCGGCTGTTAGCCGATATCAAGGGCGGGCAGATCGACAAGCTGGTCGTGTACAAGCTCGACCGAATAAGCCGTTCGCTGAATGACTTCTCCAATCTTATGGAGGTATTCAAGCAGTATGGGGTGGAGTTCGCGTCTACGGTCGAGACGTTTGATACCTCGACGCCAATAGGACGCGCGATGCTCGGGATCATTATGGTGTTCGCGGAGCTTGAACGCGAGAATATCCTGCTGCGCGTCAAGGACAACTACTACGCGCGCGGAGAAAAGGGGCTGTATCTGGGCGGCGTGCCCGTGTACGGCTTTGACAAGCTGCCGACCAAATTAAATGGGATAAAGACCTCGGTGCTTGTCCCGAATAACGATCTGACGACAGTTGAATATATTTATAGTGCATATCGGGAAAGCAGCAGCTCGCTCGGCCGGATCGTCAAGGAGCTTAACGAGCGCGGAGTACCCTCGCCCGCGGGAACACTCTGGGACAGCAGCAAGCTCAGCCGGCTTTTGCGCTCTCCGACTTATGTAATGGCGGACGTTGAGGTGTACCGTTATTTCAAGGAAAAGGGCGCGAAGATATCCAACTCCGTTGAGGATTTTACTGGGCAGCGCGGCTGTTTCCTCTATGGAAAGCGCAAAGCTAACGAACGCAAGTACACCGATGTTCACGATCATGTACTGTCGCTTGGACTTCACGACGGCGTGATATCTTCCGAGATGTGGCTAGACGTTCAGCACAAGCTTGACGGAAATTCGCAGATCAAAAAGGGAAAAAGCGGTTCGCATTCGTGGCTCACGGGGCTTATCAAGTGCGGGAAATGCAGCTACGCAATGCGTGTCCAGGGCGGCGAATATTTTTGCTGCACGGGCAAGGCTAACCACGGATCATGCGAGGGAGTTGACGGAAAGCCGCAGATCACCGACGTTGAACAGGCAGTTTACACCGAATTAAAGCACAAGTTTGACGAGATACGCGATATCGTTGTTGATGAAAAACCACCGTCCTCGTCGCCTAAAGTGAACAAGCTGAAAATGCGCTTAGAAGCATTGAACACACAGATCGACAATCTTGTCGACAAGATCGCCGAAACATCCGAAGCGATAGGCACGGTTCTTGAAAAGAAACTGGAAACGCTTATCGCAGAACGCACAGAAATACAGTCGGAGCTTGACAAACTCGGCGGCAGCACAAAGCAAAAGCTTGCCTACGCAGATATAATTCCGCTGATTGACGAGTTCCCTAATATGCCGCTCGAGACCAAGCGCGAGATAGCGCGGCAGTTTATCGTAAAAATCCTGCTGTGGAAGGATAAGATTGAAATAGTCTGGAAATTCTGAAACAAAAACCCGAAATGCGCAAGAGTGCATTTCGGGTTTATTTTTTTGTTTGACAGACTGTCAGAATCATTTTTTCGCCAACACATTCAACAAGTTCGGAGGCTTTTTCAAATTCTACCGGTTTCCAGTCAAAGTCCTCAAGCAGCTTGTTCAGGCTGTTTGTGCCGAGCATCATAGCGACGGTCATAATACCGCCGCCGCTGTCGATGCAGTTCTGCACAAATGTGCAGCGCAAATCGTTGAAGCTCACGTTATGAACCTCGCATTGAAGCAGCAGCTTTTTCAGGTGAGTGGACGCTATACGCGGTTCAACAGGGATTCCTTCTCCGCTGTAAAGATAGTCATCGGGGCTGTTGTTATGCAGCTTGGAAAATTCGCACATAAGCAGGGCAGGTACCGGTATTTCGCGCGGGTCGTCACACTTCTGTATGACTATCGAGGTAATTTTCTCTTCGGAGCTTGAACGCGAAGTGCGGTAGACGATCTGTCGAATACACACGCTGTTCCGCTCGAAATTCAAGTCTTTCCACTGTATGCCGCATAACTCGCCGACCTTAACGCCCGTTGTCAGAGCCAGCAGTATGCAGAGGTTTCGGCGGATCGGATGAGCAATTATGAATTTTGCAAGCACACGCTGCTCACTTGCAGTCAGCGGTTCATGTTCTGACTTTTTCTGCTGCGGAAGCTCCAGCTCGTTTGGAACGATCTTCTCCATACCGTATCGCTCCGCACCGTATAGAACGGCATTGCGCACCACCGTTATCGCAAGCTTGATCGTCTTTGCGGACAATCCCTTTTCTTGTAATTCACTTGTGAGATCGGTGATGTCATCGCCCGTCATTTCGCAAATGTTTCTGTCGCCAAGGATCGGCGATATCATTGAGGTAATACGCGAGTGATATGAGTAATATGAGCCTTGCTTGAGTATATCTTTCTGTGAAAGCAGCCATTCATTCAGCAGCTCGGAAAAAGTTATTTCCATAGTTATCCCTCCGTAAGCTGAACCTCCATAAGAACGGTGTTTTCCACTGCGGTCAGACTGTGCAAAGTGTTCTGCGGAATGGTGTATGTATCGCCGGGCAGCGCGTCGTGATTGCGGCCGTTGATATTGATCACTGCCTTGCCGCTGAGGATCGTCCAGACCTCGGAGTGCGTTTTGTGCGCGGTTTCCTCAATGACGTTTCCGGCACGAATGCACTTTTTTTTTGTGACCGCTTTGTTTCCGCGTTCGTCAACTGACACATTCAGCACCGTGTAATCGCCCCAAGAACGCTCCTCAAACATCGGGCGCATATCCCTGTCCTCGACATATTTCTTGATGAACGAGCTTTGAAATTTATCCGCAACCAGAATCCCGTCCGGACTAGCCGCCACGACCATATCTTTCGCACCCATTACAACGACCGGAATTTCAAGCTCGTTTACCACGTGAGTATTCACGCAGTCGTCGGATATTTTTACGTCGCCAATAGGCATATCGTCCATCACTTCGGTAAGCGTATTCCACGTACCCAAGTCCTTCCACTCACCGTCATACGACACGACTGCGATCGATTTTGACTTCTCCAGGACAACATAGTCAAAGCTGTTTTTCTCTAAATCCGAATATTTTTCGAGAATTTCCGCATAAGAATTGCACTTAATTTTAGAGCGCAGAATTTCTATCAGATACGACAGTTTCGCTGACACCACACCGCAGTTCCAAAGCCCGCCCTGCGCGATCAGATCCTTTGCCGTTTCTAAGTCGGGCTTCTCCTTGAATTCACGAACGGCGTTTCCGTTTTCGGGGATTATGTAGCCGTATTTCTCGGACGGATAGGTTGGTTTTACACCCAATAAAACAAGATCGGCAGTGTGATTTTGTACGGCACTATCCAACGATTTAAGCGCCTGAAAATATTTATCGTCAACATATGGATCAACGGGAAGAATTACAACCGTTTCATCAGCCGGGCATTTTCTATCGAAGTACAGATATGCCGCCGAGAGCATTATTGCCGGAAATGTGTTGCGGCGCTTTGGTTCAATAACTATCCGCACCTTATCTCCAAGCTGATTTTTTATTGCCTCGACCTGCGTTTCGCCCGTAGCTATCGCGATCTCCGCGTCAACATCAGCCGATTTTATCTGCCGATAGACCCGCTGAACCATAGATTCGGTCTCGCCGTTTTCTCTCTTTACAATCTTCAGGAATTGTTTTGAGCGAACTTCATTTGACAACGGCCAAAGCCGCTTCCCCGAGCCGCCCGAAAGCAAAATAATTTTCATTATATATACAACTCATCCTTATCTTTAACATTTTCAAGAAACCATTCATACGCCAGCCTCAGACCGTCATCCAATGGAGTTTGGTAGCTCCAGCCCAAGGAATTTATTCTTGATGAATCCAACAGCCGTCTTGCAGCTCCCTCGGGCTTTGATGGGTCGGTAAGAATTTCGCCCGTATATCCGACAGCTCTCCGAACGGCTTCGGCGATTTCAAGCATGGAATAATCTTTATTACAACCGAGATTATAATAATCGCAATCGGTTTTGCTTTGCATAATGAAAATGCAGCCGCTTGCGGCGTCGCGCGAAAAGATCAATTCTCTGCGGGCGTTTCCCGTACCCCATATCGTGGCGCTTTTCAACCTGTGAACTTTGGCAGAGTGAAAACGCCTGATCATTGCGGGTATAACATTAGAGCGTTTTATATCGTATATTGCGTTATAACCGTATATGTTTGCGGGAACGACCGCGACAAAGTCATCTCCGTATTCTTTTTTATAAAATGAACACTGCTTTATTCCCGTGATCTTGGCTATCGAATATCCCTCGCACGCCCGCTCTATCGCCCTCGAAAGCAGGGACTCCTCGACGATTGGTTGAGAAGCATTGACGGGATATATTACCGCCGAGCTGATAAACACCATTTTTTTAACTTGCTGATCGTGTGAAGCCTCAAAAACGTTGCTCTGAATACGGAGATTACCGTTTAGGAATTCGACCTGCTGCACGTTCATTGCTCCGATTCCGCCTACCCTCGCCGCTGCCAAAAAAACGTATTCCGGCTTTTCCGCCGCAAAGAAATCCCTTACATCGTTCCGATTTGTGAGATCAAGCTCACTGTGAGATCGGCATATTATGTTTGTATAACCTTCGTCCCGCAGTTGTTCAACAATCGCGGAACCGACCAAGCCTTTATGCCCCGCAACATATATTTTTGAATTTTTATCCATATAAGATCCTCTGTGCGCTCATTTGGTTTGGCGGATATCGTTCTCGGTCATCAGCCGAACCAATTCCTCAAACGACGTTTTGTGGGATTCCACCCGAGAGTTGATTTCGCTTTTGACGGATCTCCAAGCAGGGTCACAACGTCCGTCGGGCGGAAATATTCGGGCGACACCTCGACGAGTACTTTGCCGGTTTTCTTGTAGATGCCCTTTTCGTCAACGCCCTCACCCTGTCCGGTTATTCCTGTTATCAATGCAGTTTTCATATGTTTTCTCCTAGTATTGTTATTGAGACAGCCAATCAACGACCGGCTGAGTTGTTATCCTCTCCGATGATCTCAATTTGGTCAACGACCGATATAAGCTTATTGTACAGCCATTTATCACGCCTCGGGATCGGTTTTCCCTTGTTTATTTTCTGTTGTGATATAATATGGCAGAACAGATCGATCCCCAGTATTCCAAAGGCGCTGTCTTTATGCGAAAGCAGCTTTTTTAGAACATCAAGCATTTTCTCATAGAATTGATCGTTATACTTGGCGTTTTCCGCTAAGATCGATTCTTTCTCGTCATTGTTAAGTTGAACAGCTCTTTCCGCCTTTTCCTTCTTGGCGCGTTCCCATTCGGAGGGGTCGTTGTCCAGAGTGATGCGCATATGCTTATACATATCGTTCAGCAGCAGCGTATCCTTGATATCCTCAAATTCCTTGTTGTCGCTCTCGCTTTCAAACGGAATAACCGCCATAAGCGGGCACAGCTTAGCTATCTGGTCAAGCTGAAACTTTATGCCGCCAACTTTCCGCATCGACATCTTATACGCCAACAGCGAGGTCTTGGTATAGAGAGGCGTCCAAGACTGAAACTTTTCCATCGCGGTTGATTCCAGTGTTACGGTACTTCCGAAATGATATACGTTTCTGTAAAAGAGAGCGATATGATCGACGCGTTCCTTCAATGTGGCTCCGGGCATTTCCGACATAGCCTTGAGCAGAATGCTTCTGAGCTTTTGGGTAAGCATTTCATTATTGGATATGGAGTTGCAGCGTTCGGTATTCACTTCTATTATTTTATCAACGATATACTCTATATCGTCACTTGCATATACCTCATCAGCCAATGCAAGAACCCCGTGCGCGTAATACGATCTGAGAATATACTCGCCTGCGCCAATAAGATTTATACACTTATTCGGCTCGGTATTTTTCAAAGTTGTGTAAGTCGTATATTCATAACTGCTGCCAAGATAAAAGCTCCGGTAAACCAGTTCTTTTTGACGCGCCGTTTCGAGTAAATATGTGCGCGCAATGTCGTCATATTTATAATTGAATATATTGTTCAAACCGATGAAAACGGCTTTGTCGTTTGTGTAGTCGGCTTCTCTGGAGAATATCCTGATCTTTTCACGGAATCTGCCATTGTGTTCCGCGTCAATATTTTGAACTGCGGCAAAAACCGTTCTGCTGTCTTTTCCTCCAGAAACGTCTGTTATGACCTTTTTAAACCGCGGATCATTGAGTGCGATGTAACAGTTCTCCTTGATTTCGGCTGTGTTTTTGTCGAGGATATCCGCGTAACGCTGTTCGTTATATTCCATATCGGTGTATAGGATATGATGAATGCTTTTATCCTTGATCTGAAATCCCATATCGTCGATCTTGATATACTTGTCGATTGGCAGAGCTATTATGTTGTCAACATCCATCTTATCGGTCATTCTTTGATGATCAAGCGAAGAGTGCGCCATTAAGATCAAATTCGGCAAACATTCTTCAACATTCAGCGTCAGCTTTATATTCATTTGTTTGAGTATCAGAAGAAGCAGGTGATAGTTGTTGGATGCTACTGTCAGACCGTCGACATTGTAATAAAATATCTTATACATTCCGTAAAAGTCGTTTGTAAAGATTATCTTATCGCCATAACGGAGAACGGCGGTCCACGTCCCGATCTCGTCGAGGAATTTCTCGTAGTCGATCTTATCCGGGAGATCGTCCTGACCTATAACAAGCTTTGAATCGTATTTCGTTTTACCCGAGAAAAACAATCTGCCCTTGTCGGCTTTGCTTTGAGCCAAGACTGCCGCTTTGCCGGTATCCTTATCCCATAATTCCGATAACTGCAGCTCTCCGCTTATGTTTTTCAAACTATCCGCCGAGCTCTCCAAAAGCGTCTTTTGAGTTTCGTTATGAGCGCAGATGAGCGCGATATTCTGAAATCCGGCAGTCGGACAATATAAAGGAGGCACGTCTTTCTCAAGCTTTGACTTTTCTATTGAGCCGATAAAATCATCGTAAAGCCTGATCGTTGCCGGATCGTAGTATTGAAATGCTTTTCTCATGGAAATATACTCCATGCCGTCCTTTACTGCGGTGACAACGATGTTATATGTTCCGGAACCTTCAAGACGGCAGGAGTAGCTCTTTTCACGGGAACATTCCCACCGCTGTACGGGTTTATTGCGGTACGCAACGGCTGCCGTCCACGAAAGCTGCTCCGAAGCTTCAAAAATCTCCTTGATCTCAAATTCGAGTACATTATCCTTCAAGGTGAAGTCCGTTTTCAAATAATCGGAGGTATATGTGCTGCCGATCTCTAAGGGATTTATCATAATGCTGTTTCTCCTTTTCATTTACCGATAATTCAGGACGAAAATCACAGAGCAGTTTAATCTCTGCTGAAAATATCGCGTGTATACACTTTGTTCAGATACGGCGAAAGCTGTTCTGTCAAGCGGTTTGCGGCAATAACATCGGATATCTCCGCAAACTTCTCAAAATCGCTTATCACCTCAAAGCCGCAGAAATCGCCGCTTTTGATTGTCGGCTCGTAAACTACGACTTTCGCTCCCTTTTCGCATAGATTCTTCATTATGCTCTGGATAGCGCTTTGACGGAAATTATCGGAATTGGCTTTCATTATAAGGCGGTATATACCTATAGTCGGAGCGCTCTTTCCCGCCATTTCGAAAATTCTATCGGCGATCAGACTTTTGCGTGTGCTGTTTGCCGCGACAATAGCTCCGATAATGTTCTGGGGAACGTCTTTAAAATTTGCCAGAAGCTGCTTTGTGTCCTTAGGCAGACAGTATCCGCCGTATCCGAACGAGGGATTGTTGTAATGCGTACCGATCCTCGGATCAAGACAAACGCCCTCTATTATCTCGCGCGAATTAAGCCCTTTCAGCTCCGCGTAGCTGTCAAGCTCATTGAAGTAGCTTACGCGCAGCGCAAGATACGTATTCGCGAAAAGCTTTACCGCCTCCGCCTCTGTGGGATTTACAAAAATCGTAGGTATATCTTTTTTGACAGCGCCTTCCTGCAGAAGCTCCGCGAATTTATGCGCAGCGTCAGCGACCGCGCCGTTTCCATCCGGAACGCCTATAATTATCCGCGAAGGATATAAATTGTCATAGAGCGCGCGCCCCTCCCGCAGAAATTCCGGACTGAAGATAATGTTCTCTGTATTATATCTTTCGCGCATTCTCATTGTAAAGCCTACGGGCACGGTCGATTTTATGATCATCACCGCGTTCGGATTTACTTTGGAAACCTGCTCGATAACCGATTCCACTGCCGACGTGTCAAAATAATTTTTCTCATCGTCATAGTTCGTCGGCGTTGAGATAACAATAAGATCAGATTGACGATAAGCCGGCTCCGCGTCTGTTGTTGCCGTCAGATCAAGCGGCTTTTCGGCAAGATATTCTTCAATTTCCTTATCCGCGATCGGCGACTTTTTGTTGTTGATCATTTCCACTTTTTCCGGAATGATATCGATCGCAAAGACTTTGTTATGCTGCGCCAGAATAATCGCGTTAGACAAGCCGACGTAGCCGGTGCCAACGATAGTTATTGTATACATTATAATCCTCTCCTTTATTTGGGGCTTTCAATTATTTCTTTGATTTTATTTATTTTTTCCTGAAGCTTTCGCCTTTGAGAACGGTTCCAGTTAAGCGCGGAGATCATTTCTCTCGGACTAAGATTTTCACCGTCTCGAACGCGGATATTTTTTGAAGGCGGATCGTAAATGTCATGCCAGAACTCGTTAAACAACAAATATAACGGTTTGTATTTTTCAAGATCCTCTCCGCTTTTAACTAAACCCGCGAGGAAATCGACAGCATAAAAAATGTTTTTATTCTCTAAAGCTCCATGGGAGCCTCTGGCAAAAATCGAAGGTGCGTCATAAAGCCATGTTACTATGTTGCCGAATTGCGAGAGACCGTAAACCGGTGAGATACCTGTCTTATCGCATAAATACTTAAAATGATCGTTCATATCTCACTTTGACTGACAGTTTTCTATAAGGATAAACTTTACTTTATTCCCGGCATCTGTCATGATTTTAACAAGGTCGTTCCTGTCGTACTTATCCTTTTCATGCAGATCCAATCCGGTATATTGGGTGTAATTTGTGATATAAGCATGATTGTATTCAAAATTAAACTGTCCATTTATTGATAAAGCGACGCCGTGGCCGAATAACACGGCAATGTGTATAGCGGCTGTTCCGCCTGCGGAACCACCAAAAAAGTACACGTTATCCTTTTCAATATTCAAAAAGTCACATATTTTCCCAACAAGGTATGCCGCATATTCACGATAGTTCTTATCGCGCGTTCCGTAATACCACCCGCAGATAACATTATCATTATCAAAATATGTCGGATCGTCAATCGAAAGCCATGTGTATTCGCTAAAGGCGTGGTATGACCAGCGGCTGAATCTTGGAATAGGATTCATCTGACCATCCTTCATTAGGCGTGCCCCATTAAATACCACATACATTTTCTTTGTGCTTCCGCTGTGGAAGAAACATTCAAAACGCGCACCGTTTATATCTATTCTGATCTTTCCGTCGGGCAATTCCATGATATTTTCAATGTCGATCCGAATCGGGTCTCCCTCTAAAAGTCCTTTGTCGGCTTTGAATTTTTGACGCCTCGTATCCAGTTTTTCACTTATGTCGCTGCAAAACGGGATTGGCTGTTCGTCCGGGAAAATGTCTTTTATGTTCATCTCAAATTCCTCCCTAATCACTAAAAGAAAATATTCTCTCAATATCCATCCTGATCAGCCTTTGTCCCCTTTAAAAAGAGCCCTGATTTTTCTTGGCAGCCATGTTGCAAATCTGCCTATTTTGAAAGAGAGAGAGCTTCTTATATTTGCCAATTCCTCCTCGGCAAACCGCGCCCGACTCTCAAAGACACGATTTTGTGCTCTTTTCTCGGTAAGCTCATTAACGGCCATTTCCTTAGTAAGCGTTTCTGTTTCGGAGATTATTATTGTATTTGCCGATTTGGCTTCTTCATCTGCCTTTTTTAATTTATCGTTCAGCTTTTTAGCGTCCGACTTGAAACGCTCGATCTGCACCTGCATGACAGATATTGTGTTTGGTTTGCGCTCGATATAGTGTACGGGGATCACCGTTTCATCAAGCAATTTTCCGACAAGAGTCTTGTTGTCTTCAATGACATTGTATGCTTTAATAAGCTCCGCCATCTGAACGTCATTCTTGTCATCGTAGAAATTGGTGTCGCACAAACGCACCTCCTGTGTGCCCTCAATATATGTCAAAGGCTCATATCTGCGTGCCAGCACAACGGGGATATCTTTTTTCAGTTCCATTATCTTCAGCCACAGATCGTCCGCCCTTGGGGAAAGTCTTTTCAGCTCGCCGAGATTAAACGTTTCCTCCGGAAGCAGATGCGGAGGATATAATACCCCGCCCACTCCAAGTGCCAACAGTTTCAAAGACGGAACAAGAATATGATCCGAATTGCAGATCTTCCATTTATCATATGGAGCAATCTCATTTTTTGAATTGAACGTCATCTGATGAACACGAAGCGCGGAAACAGCATTCGGGAACATACAATAGGTCTTGTACAGCGTTTCGATCAGATCCTCGCTATACACGATGTCATCATCGACAGTAATAACAATATCGTCGGGATAATCCTGCATAGCATAAAAATACTTTGTATGGCAGATCAGATCCTCGCGATATTCCACCGATACTCCGCATTCCATTTCCTTTTTCAGAAGCTCCGGAAGCTCGGAATCTCCGAAAAGCTCCTTTCCCAGATACAGCACTATTGCGTCGGGCTTCATAGTCTGATGCAGCATAATGCTTATGACCTTTGCTGCCGCTTCTACTCTGAACGGTATAGTTGTGAGCGAAACCACGATCCTTTTTTCACGGGGGCGGCGATTAAACCCGTCGGAGCTTATGTCGGAGTATTTCGCAACACATTCGTTTATTCTTTGCTCGTAATCGCTTACATACAAAGAGTATTTGTTCTGCGGATATATCGCTTTAGTGACATTCTTGAAAAAGTAATAATCCGCTTCCGCAAACTCGGGACAAACCATGCATTTTTCGTTTGCCCTGATCATTCTTATATATTTGCCGATCTTATTTCCGTAAGGCCAGTCCGAGTATGTTGATCGAAGATAATAGCGCAGATACATATCCGTAAGGTTCGGGATAAGGTCATTCCATGGTTTTTCTGAGCTGTTGAAGAAAATCACATATGACCTGCTGTATAACTCTGCATAACTGTAAAATTTTTCTATGCCGACCTTTTTGTGAAAATCCTCTTTCTTGTAAGTAATGCGGACATTGTCAATACAGTTGAAATAAAACGGAAGATATTCCACTTTATCCTCAAAGCATACATTGAAAGGATCAGCTTCCAGATAGTTGACGCCGTATTTTTTATAGCACAGCAACTTTTCGGAAATTCTGTCTTCGCGCATTTTTTTCAGATTAAGAAGCAGCATTCCTACACTGAAATAATATCTGTGCGGCAGGCACAGTTTATTCAGCTGAGTGGGATTGTAGGTCTCCGTTCGGTGATCCCGCACCGCGCCTGCATAATTAGCGCCAATATTGCTAGTATAGAGCGCAGTCAGATCCTTTAGTACCAAAGTGTCATTTGACAGATATATGATCTTGTCATACTCCGGCATCAGTTCCGGAAGTCTGAATTTTACAAGCGTTTCCGGTGAAACGGCATTTCCCATCTGGTCAAAGCAGTTTTGGTAATCGTACTCGCAAATATCAATAACCTTTACCTTAAATCCGTCTTTGCCAAGTGCGTTCAAACGGAGCTTATGCTTGAAGGATATTTTATTGCAGAAAATATATATATCGTAATTTGTGTCCGGTTTTTTGTTCAGATACAATGAAGTTACCGAAACGGATGTTTTCCTTGCGGAATCCACATCGCATACGTATACAACGGGAACGGAATCCGGCTTTGTGGTCGGTTCGTCCTTGCAAACAGGGTCATTGTCAATAAGCGTAAGAGGCTGTCCGGAATAGGGAGATTTTTCGTAATAGAAGCAGAACAGATCGGAAACAAAAGGCATAAGATGTTCCCACGGCTTGTACGGTCCGGTAAGATGTAAAACAGCAGCTCTGTCAATAATTTCTTTAAGACCGCTGTAAGACTCCATATTATAGTAATTGCACAGTTTCTTGGAGTCAAAGATCGTAATGTTTGTATACAGCATATTGTATCTAAACGGAACATAAACCACGTTTTCCTCAAAAACGACATTGAGTGCGTCCTGATCCATAAAATAGTTTATCCCGTTTTCTCTGTACTCAAACAATTTCTCGGTTATATTGTCTTCTCTCATCTTCTTGAGATTGAGCAGCATCATTCCCGAGTTCCAATAATATTTGTGCTTGTTTTCCAGATTAAGTCTGTTAAGCTGC
The DNA here is from genome assembly GCA_947177735.1 of uncultured Clostridia bacterium. Classification (GTDB taxonomy): domain Bacteria; phylum Bacillota; class Clostridia; order Oscillospirales; family Ruminococcaceae; genus CAG-115. The sequence continues at coordinate 3,230 of CAMWVP010000038.1, read as the reverse complement.
GGCGGGGAATAGGTTTCGACCTTAATGTCGTTGACAACGGCGGCGTATCTGTCTGTCAAGTCCTCGTCAAACAACTCCCCCAGATCATCAAGAATAAGCATATCACTGTCCAGATACAGGATCTTGTCATATTCCGAAAAGATATTGGGAAGCTCAAACTTAAAGATCGAAGCCGCAGATACGTGTATATCCTTGAATTTGGTCGCGCATATATCCGCGTATTTTCCCTCCTCCTCGACAACGATATTAACCGTATGCCCATCGCGGGAAAGCTTTTCAAGCATATCAATGCTGTTCTGTCCGACGCCGGTACACAAAATATAAACATTGTATCGAACGGATTCCGACGCGTTATAAAACAGTGATGTTATAGCAACAGCAGTCGGCATTGCATATTTTTCATCCGTAATAAACACGACAGGGACGGTTCTTTTTTCGGATTCAGCTTCACAAGGCTCGCTGTCCTCTGTTTGCGCGTACGATAACGGAGTCAGGAAGCCGAGATTATACTCGCCCTCGCTTCCCGTCAGACCATTGAAATCTCCGTTTAAAATACGTGTGATATACTTTTTCCATATTTTATTTCTTTTCTTGTCATCATCCGGCACGTCCGCAAGACGGTTGCAGGACTTGAATTTTAAAGCTTCTTGACGTATGCCGTTCAGATAAAACTCCTGAAACGATATGTCGTCGTTATATTCTGCCAGCATTTTATCATATACAAAAAAGACAGCGTATTTGAGTATCTTGTAGACATAAGCGCATTGAAATTCTATATCTGCATCTCCTGAATTAACGCTCTCTATTTTTTCATTGAGCTGCTTGATATACGCTTCAAAGTATTCTCTGCTGTGAGTGTTGCTTGCACTCCCCTTAATAACGTAATAATTGTAGCAGGTATCACGGCAAAACGCTACAGTTCTGGTGTGGAGCATCATTCGCAGAACAAAGGTAGTGTCCTGCGATACCATCGACGTACCGTTTCGGATACCGTATTTCTTTATAATGTCATTGCGGTAGATCGCCGATTGATGTTCGCCGCTGAAAGGGATAAACCAATCCGACCTTTCCGAAACCTCCGGATAATCATAGAATCTTTTTGTAAGGGTGTCGTCTTCTCGGCTTCCGTCATCGTATATTTTTACACGATTGCCTTTAACAACATCGCAGTTGAATTGTTCCGCCTTGCAAAAGAGCTTTTCATAGAAATCGAGATCGACCGTATCATCCGGATCGACAAATCCGATATATTTTCCCCTAGCGGCTTCTATTCCTCTGTTTCTGGATCTTCCCGTGCCAAGATTGGTCTCGTTATAGAGGATTTTTATTCTATCATCGGCGGCAGCGGCTTTCTCAACAAGCTCAATAGAGCTGTCTCCGCCGCAGTCGTCAATAAAAATAAATTCCATTTCCTTTAATGTCTGATTGAGAAGCGAATCGATACAGCGTTCTATATACTGCTCTACCTTGTAAACAGGCAGTACAACAGAAACCTTAATCTCCTCGACAGGTAATGTATCTTGTGTGTTTACGATATCTTTATTCATCTTGATCTCCTTAAAACTTATTTTCTGCGTCAAACGATAAGTGCCCCGATCGTGTATCGTCTGTGAATTTATCTTCTTAATATTTTTCTGGGCAGCCAGGTGACCGCCCTGCCAACCTTAAATGAAAGCGAGTTACGGGTAGCCTCAAGCTCTTTCCGCCAGAATTCCGCCTCCTGTGCATTAAACGGTTTAGTCGTTTGCTTAACGGTAATTCGCTCGGCAAGGCGTTTTTTCATTTCGGAATTCTCGAAGTTAACGCGCGCCAGCCTGAACGCAACATAGTCGTTGTCCGCACTCATTATCTCGCAGAATTGCCTGTATTCGTCCTTGAACCTGAACCATTCCGCAGGCGCGTCAGTAATTCCCAAATTCCTGAACCACTCGGTTTTTAATTTATCGTAGAGCGCCATTCCCGCCTTTTCTCCGAGTGAATTCAGATTCCATAAGCAGCTATGCAGTGCATAGTCCACAAAATCGCATTCGTATTTTCCGAAAACACCCATTTCTTTCAGCTCTCGCCGAACCTCACAAAGCGCGTTGTAAAAGCATTCCCAAGACTTCTCGCGGGTAGCCGAGAGCGAACCCGAAACGTTCCTCCGCTGATTGTACAAGAACTGCTCGCAGGTAGTTATCCGTGCCGCCTTGAACAGCGAAATAAACGCAAAGTACATATCGTTGGTGGTGCGCTGCTCCTGAAATTCCAGCTCGTTCGCCAGCACGAACGACCGCTTATACAGCTTGTCCCAAGCCCAGCCCATAATGTTCCGGAACACGCTGCCCTCAATGTCCCGCGCCGAAAACGGTCGAAATTGCGGCAGCAGATCAAGCCGCAGCGAATAAGTGCACGGCGTTGTATTTCCCGTCTCGTTGTCGTATTGCATTGAGCGGAATATCGTAATATCGGCGTTGGTTCGCTCCGCCTCGCGGTATGCCGTCGAGAGCATCGCAGGCTCAAACCAATCGTCGCTGTCCACGAACAGCAAATATTTCCCGCAGGCTATTTTCAGACCTGCATTTCGAGCAGCGCCCGCGCCGCCGTTCTCGGTGGTGACAATAACAAATCGTCCGTCCTTCGCAGCGTATTCGGCAAGTATTTCAGCGGAATTATCTGTTGAACCGTCGTTCACACAAATTATTTCAAAATCGGTCATCGTTTGATTGCACAAACTGTCCAAGCATTGCCGCAGATACTTCTCACAATTGTACACGGGAACGATGACCGAGACCTTAATTCGTTCACTCTCGATTGTATAAAAATACTCCTCCGGGTCACGGATAAGCAACATCAGCTCCGTCCATTCCTTTACCGTGAAAATGGCCTTGTTAAGCTCGTTTTTTGCTTTTGATTCCGCGAACTCTTCCGAAAATTTCCGTATATATTCGTGACGGAATTCGGGCGCAATACGCCGCAGATTGAACATATACGTGTGCAGCTTTTTCATCATAAAAACGTCAAGAAATTCGTATTTAATTTCGGGGTTTTCACACAACCATTCATAGATAAAACCGTACTCGACATTGCCGCAGTACACCTTCGCGCGGTTTGCGACCGACGATCCGGGATTGTCGCGGCGGTTCATGTAGAACGCCTTGTCAAGGAACAATATTTTCTCCGCGCAGATAAGCAACATCAGCTCCGTCCATTCCTTTACCGTGAAAATGGCCTTGTTAAGCTCGTTTTTT
>CAMWVP010000037.1 GCA_947177735.1 uncultured Clostridia bacterium | reverse complement strand
CGCCTATCGAATTTTTCAAAAAGTTTGTCCAATATCATTGACAAACTTACATTTTGGGAAATTTTTATTTATAAAGCGAAATCCCTCTCTTTACGAGAGGGATCATACATTATCCGTTCAGATATTTCAATACCAATTCCTTGCACTTTGCGGGATTAGCCTGACCCTTGGAGGCTTTCATACACTGTCCGACAAGGAAACCGAGCGCGTTGGTCTTGCCGCCGCGGTAGTCGTCCACAGACTTCTGATTTGCAGCCATTACCTCGTTGACGAGCTTCTCGATAGCGCCGTCGTCGGATATCTGCACCAAGCCCTTTTCCTCGATCACCTTGTCGATATCCGCGTCGTTTTGTATTATCTCCTCGAAGATGATCTTACCTGAATTGTTGGATATCTTGCCGCTTTCGATAAGCGTGATGATCTTTACGAGCTTTTCCGCCGTAAGGTTGCTGTCGGCGATGTCCTTGCCCGTTTCGTTCATATACTTGGAAACGTCCGCGAGCACCCAGTTGGAGACGTTCTTCGCCGTGCAGCCGCCGAGCCGTATGCACTCGTCGAACAGACGGCAGCGCGGCAGGTTCTCGGCGATAAGCTCCGCGTCGACCTGCGACAAGCCAAGCTCCTTGACGTAGCGCTTTATTTTCGCGTTGGGCAGCTCGGGCAGTGAATTTTTCAGCTCCTCTACCCTCTCGATCGGCATATAGATAGTGGTAAGATCGGGCTCGGGGAAGTAACGGTAATCCTGCGCGTCCTCCTTGGAGCGGAGCAGGATATTCACGCCCTTCTGATCGTCCCAACGGCGGGTTTCTTGATAAATTTCCTCGCCGCGCTCGAGCGCCTCTATCTGGCGGTTAGCCTCGTAGTCGATAGCCCTCATCGCGCCCGAGAAGGAGTTGACGTTCTTCATCTCAACGCGCTTGCCGAATTCGGTCGAGCCCTTGGGACGCACGGAAACGTTCACGTCACAGCGGATAGAACCCTCCTGCATTTTACAGTCGGAGATGTCGATGTACTGTAATATCGACTTCAAGGTATCAAGATACGCCTTTGCCTCGGCGCTGGAGCGCATATCGGGCTCGGAAACTATCTCGATAAGCGGCACTCCACAGCGGTTGAAATCGACCAACGAGCCCTGGAACGCGTCGTTATGCAGCATTTTGCCCGCGTCCTCCTCGATATGGATACGCGTGATACCTATGCGCTTTTCCTCGCCGTTCATCATAATCTCGACGTAGCCGTGCTCGCACAGCGGGATATCCGCCTGCGATATCTGATACGCCTTGGGCAGGTCGGGATAGAAGTAGTTCTTTCTGTCCTGCTTGCAGACATTGTTTATCGAGCAATTTGTCGCGTGACCCATTTTAACCGCGTACTCGACTACCTTTTCGTTCAGCGTCGGGAGCGTTCCGGGCATACCCGTGCATATCGGGCAAATCTGGGTGTTTACCTCCAGTCCGAACGCGTTTTTGCAGTTACAGTATATTTTGGTCTTGGTGTTCAGCTCCGCGTGAACTTCAAGACCTACTATCGTTTCGTATTCCATTGTATCTTCCCCCTTTCTCAGACGTTTACGGGCTTAGCTTCGCCGTAATTATTCTCAACGGCGAGCGCCGCGTTCAAGAGCGTCTGCTCCGAGAACTTCCTGCCGATAAACTGCAAGCCTACGGGCATATCGTTCACCCTGCCGCAGGGTACGCTTATCGCGGGCAGCCCCGCGATATTCACCGTTACGGTGCAGATATCGGCGGCGTACATCTTGGTCGGGTCGCCTATGTTCTCGCCAAGCTTAAACGCCGTTGCCGGAGTCGCGGGAGTAGCGATCACATCGCACTTCTCGAACGCCGCGTTGAATTCCTTGACGATATCGAGCGCGACGAGCTTCGCCTTCTTGTAATACGCATCGAAGAAGCCGCTCGACAGCACGAACGTGCCGAGCATTATGCGGCGCTTTACCTCGTCGCCAAAGCCCTCGCTGCGCGTTTTCTCGTACATATCGATAAGGCTGTCGTAGCTCTCGGTGCGGTAGCCGTATTTTACGCCGTCAAAACGCGCGAGGTTGGAGCTCGCCTCCGCCGAGGAGATGATGTAGTACGCGTTCAGGGCGTATTTTGTGCTGGGCAGCGAGATGTTTACTATCTCCGCGCCCTGCTTTTCAAGCTCCTTTACCGCGTTCATAACGATCTCCTTAACGGAGCTGTCAACGCCCTCGCCGTAATATTCCTCGGGTATACCGATCTTCAAGCCCTTAACGTCGCTGTTGAGCAGCGCGGTGAAGTCGGGATATTCGCGATCCGCCGAGGTCGCGTCCATATTGTCGTGACCGCAGATAACGCTGTAAAGCATTGCGGTATCGGTGACGTTTCTGCCGAACGGACCTATCTGGTCTAGAGAGCTTGCGAACGCCACAAGTCCGTAGCGCGAAACGCTGCCGTAAGTAGGCTTCAAGCCGACAACTCCGCAATAGGACGCGGGCATTCTGATCGAACCGCCCGTATCGGAGCCGAGCGAGATGACCGCCGAGCCCGCCGCGACCGCCGCCGCGGAGCCTCCCGAAGAACCTCCGGGAACGCAGTCGAGGTTATGCGGGTTATGCGTTTTCTTGAAGTAGGAGTTCTCGGTGGACGAGCCCATCGCGAATTCGTCCATATTCAGCTTGCCCGTTACGACCATATCCGCGGCGTTGACCTTTTTCATTACGAACGCGTCAAACGGCGGCACATAGTTGTACAGCATTTTTGACGCACAGGTCGTCAGCAAACCCTTTGTGCTGATATTATCCTTGATGCCGATAGGTATTCCCGCTAACGGGTGGAGTGTTCCCTTTGCGCGCTTTTCGTCGACCTCGCGCGCCTTTTTCAGCGCCTCCTCACCGCATATCGTGAGGTACGCGCCGACCTTTTCATCTGTTGCCGCCGCTCTGTCGAGGACAGACTTCGTAAGCTCCTCGCTGCTGACTTTCTTCTCGGAAAGCATTTTCGACAGCTCGTGAGCCGAATATTCGTAAAGTTCCATTGTTTACTTTTCCTTTCTCATTCTACCGTCTTGGGTACTACAACGCAGCCCGCCTGCATTTTCGGCGCGTTCGCCAGAAGCTCGTTTCTGGTGAGCTTGTCCTTGCCCTCAACGTCCTCGCGGAGCTTCATGGGGTGCTCGGGATCAAGCCCCGACGCGTCGCCGCTCACTTCGGGGAGCTGCTCTACCATTGCGACTATGCTCTCCATGTCCTTCTCAAATTTCGCTAGCTTGTCGTCCTCGATTCGCAGACGCGCAAGCTTTGCGAGATGCTTTACATCAATGCTCATTTTCTGTTTCTCCTTTCAAACTTACCCTGATATAATTTACACTTCCACAATAAAATTCAACCGTCATGTAGGCAACGTCGGTTTCCGCTTTAAATTTCACGCTTTCGTCCCCGATTTCTACAGGGTCTCCAAAAATCTTTTCCGCATCGGATATAGTCGAATCAAAGGATAGCCCCGCGATCTCGGTTTCGATCAAACCGCTGTACCAGCCGCGCTGTTCATAAAGCTTTTCCCTTAATTCGTCCGTCACGCCGTGATCGGTGGCGGTGAAACCCAACATTAAACTGGTTATCGACACGAAATTTAAATCGCCGCCATAGTCATCAAAGGTCGCCGTTCCGATCGACTTCCCTTGATACAGGAGACCGCATGAAGTGGATTCGCCGACCGTCGCCATGTTCTCCTCCTTCAACGAGAAATTCTCACCGAAGTCATTTATCGTACACGGCAAAGAGACCTCCTGCCCGAAAACCGTTATGCTTTTGACAGCTTTATCCAAGTCGAAAACCGCCTCGCTATCGGTAACGCTCTCCGTTTCGCTTTGAGCAGCGCTTTCTTCAAGGCTCTGCGAGGTGCTCTGATCATCGCTTGTCGGCGCGGAGTTTTCCTCTTTCGCGCACCCCGTCGACCCGCATAGCATGACCGCCGCAAGGAGTACATAGATCGGTTTTGCGAGATGTTTCACTTCAATGTTCATTTAATCCCTCCCGATCTTATTTCACGCGGACATACAGCCACGTTACTTTTTTGTTATCATCAAACTTAACTCCCAGAAATTCTTCATTCTCAGGCATGCCGTTTTCGCTGAAAAACCACTTTCCCGCTTCCCTTAAGGACGGCTCGCCAAAAGTATCAAGCACCTCCGACATATCAGACCCGAGCGTTATTCCGTCAACGGACAGCGTATCGTTTTCCGCGCCGCTGTTCACTCCGATGACCAGCGACCTTATTTCCCGCTTGTCCTCCTCGCGGTCAGCGGTCTTTTCAGTGAACGTTACGCCCGCAACGGGCTCGCCGTTGTAATATAACAGATAGTCCTTGACAGAATAACCCTCTCCGAGCGTTTCCGCGGTAAGCGGCTTTGTAACGACTATTCCGTTGAGCGTTACCGTCAGCCTATACGAATTTAAACCGCCGCAGCCTGTCAGATCGAGCAGCATGACCGACGCGAGCAGCACGGAAGACAACTTTTTTATCGTCATCCGCTCTCCCCTCCGATCATCTGCAAAAACTGCTCCTCGGAAAGTACGGGGATACCCAGCTCGTTTGCCTTGTCGAGCTTGCTGCCAGCCTCCTCGCCCGCGACGACGTAGCTTGTCTTTTTGGAGACCGAGCCGCTGCACTTACCGCCGCGCTTCTCAATCATCTCCTTGGCTTGGTCGCGTTTCAGCGTCGGGAGCGTTCCCGTGAGCACGAACGTCAAGCCCGCGAGCTTGTCCGATACCTTCTGATCGGAATAGGTCATATTAAGCCCAAGCTCCTTAAGGCGCTCTATCAGCTTGACACGGTGCGGCTCGCGCATTGCGTTGTAGACCGACTGAGCGAGTATCTCGCCGTATCCGTCTATCGCGGCTATCTCGTCGGGCTCGGCAGCCATTATGCTGTCCATATCGCCGAATTTCTGGCAGAGCAGCGTCGCCGCCTTTTGCCCTATGCCGCGGATTCCCAGCGCGAAGATGAGCCTGTCAAGCTCGTTGGACTTCGACTTTTCGACGTTATCCAAGAGATTTTGCGCGGACTTTGTTCCGAAGCGTTCGAGAGCCGTCAGCTCCTGCAGGTCAAGCGTGTACAAGTCCGCAACGGTGTGAACGAGACCGGCTTCGACAAGCTGCTCGACGATAGCCTCTCCGAGACCGTCTATGTTCATCGCTCCGCGCGAGGCGAAGTGCTCTATTGAACGCAAAAGCTGCGCGGGACACTCGATATTCTGGCAGCGTATCACCGCCTCGTCCTCATCGCGGACTGCCTTAGAGCCGCACACCGGGCAGATATCGGGAATGTAAAACGGCTCGGAATTATCGCCGTGAGCTGCCGACCTTACTACCTCGGGGATTATGTCGCCCGCCTTGCGGACGATTATCCTGTCGCCTATGCGTATATCGCGCTCGGTGATGAAGTCCTGATTATGCAGCACCGCTCTTCCGACGCTCGTTCCCGCAAGCTGAACGGGATCGAACACCGCCACCGGAGTCAGAGCGCCCGTTCTGCCGACGTTGATCTCAATCTCGCGGAGCGTGGTCTCCTTTTCCTCGGGCGGATACTTGAATGCCACCGCCCACTTCGGAACCTTTGTTGTAGCACCGATCTCGGCACGGAGCGCTATGTTGTTCACCTTGACGACCGCGCCGTCTATGTCGAACGGCAGCGAGCGCCGCATTTGCCCGATCTCCTCAATGCGCCGTACTATCTCGTCGGCGGTATGACAGACGCGGTAATCGGGGATAACGTGAAAGCCGAGCTTCTCCATAAATTCGAGCGTTTCGGAGTGGGTCTTGAACTCTATGCCCTCCGCACGCTGAATATTGAAGCAGAATATGTCAAGCTTGCGCGAGGCGGTTATCTTACTGTCCTTTTGCCGCAAAGAGCCCGCCGCCGCATTTCGTGGGTTTTTCGGGAGCGGTTCGCCGTTTTTCTCCTGCAATTCGCACAGCTCCGCAAAGCTCGAACGCGGCATATAGACCTCGCCGCGCACCTCCAGCAGCGGCAGCGTTTCGCCGAGCCTGAGCGGCACGGAGCGTATGGTTTTCAGATTCGCGGTGATGTCCTCGCCGATGAACCCGTCGCCGCGCGTTGAGCCTAAGGTCAGCACGCCGTCGCGGTATTCGAGCGATACCGACAAGCCATCTATCTTAGGCTCGACCGTGAATTCGTCGGCACCATCTTCCCGAACGCGCTCAACGAACGCTCTCACCTCGTCGACGCTGAAAACGTCCTGCAAAGAGCCCATCTGCACCTCGTGCCGCACCTTGGCGAAGGTATTCTGCGCCATGCCGCCCACGCGCTGCGACGGTGAATCCTCTGTCAGCAGCTCCGGGTGCTCCTGCTCAAGACCGCGCAGCTCGCGCATCAGCGCGTCGTATTCGTCGTCCTCCAGGGTCGGCGCGTCGAGATCGTAGTAGTTGTGGTTCGCCTTTTCGAGCTGAATTTTCAGCTCGTCGACCCGTTTTTTCGCTTCGTTTATATCCATTGTTTTCTCCTGTAATTAGGGTATTACCGCGCCGAAATCATTCAGCGTTCCCGCGAGATCGCCCGACTCGGTTATGACATGAGTGTACGCCTCGGGAACTCTACCGACTATTACCGTCTCGGCAGCGACTATCGTCGTTGAAACGGGCACGCGCGTGGAAAAGCCCGGGATTATCGCGTCAACGTCCGCGTTTATCTCGATAACTATCCTGTGCAGGGTCTGGTTTATCCCCGCGGAGGTGAATTCGCTGATTATCGCCGTGTTGGCATAGCCAAGCGGCTGAACGGTCATTCCGACGTTGAAGCCCCTGCCGTGCAATAGCTGAACGCCCGTGAGCGTGCCTATCGGTATCTCGATATTTATCGCCGACAGCCGCTCGATCTCGCGTTCAACGCGCTCGGCGACCTCGGTTTTCAGGCGGTTGATATTCATCACGTTGCTCTCGACGGAAATGACCTCGCCGTCGCTGTTTGTCGACAAATTGACCAGCGTGGAGTATTCCGCGCCGCCGCGCTCTATCTCGGCAAGCACTGCGTTGTTGATTATCCGCGAGACGGTTTCGTGACACTCATAGGCGTTTACCGTCTCGACTATCGGGCGAAAGCTCAGATCGGCGATAAAGAAAAGTCCGATCATTATCAGCGCGAGCGCTATCAACTTTAGCCCCAGTCTGCGGAAAAATTTACGCGTTTTGGTCATCATAAATCACCCCTTCCCCTATTTTATGTTTATTAGGGAAAAGTGTGAATTATGGCTTTGTCCTAAACATCGCTTCGCGATGTTTTAGCGTTTTTTTCGCCAAACTTCGTTTGTCGAAAAAATCCGCGGGTTTTCTAACTGTTAATAAAGGCTTCAAATGCCTTGAACGCCGCGTACACGTCCGTTTTTGCGGTTATCTCGAACGGCGCGTGCATACTCATTACGGGTACGCCCACGTCGATAGTGTCAACGTTGAGATTTGCGATATATGCCGCAACCGTTCCGCCGCCGCCGATATCGACCTTGCCGAGCTCGCCCGTCTGCCAGATAACGCCCTTGCTGTCGAGCAGCCGTCTTACCTCGCCGACAAACTCCGCAGACGCGTCCGAGGTACCGCTCTTGCCGCGCGAACCCGTGTACTTGGTCACGCACACGCCGCCGTTCAGCACGCAGGCGTTGTTCTTCTCAAATACGTCGGGGAAGGTCGGGTCGTATGCCGCGTTCACGTCGGCGGAAAGACAGCGCGAATTGGACAGCACTTCCCTGCCGCGAACGCCGAACGTCGCCGCAAGGTCGGCGATAAAGTATTTCAGATATGCCGAACGCAGACCCGTGTTGCCGTCCGAGCCCGTTTCCTCTTTATCGGTGAGGATAGCCACGGCAGTTTTCTTGACCGACTTCGCGTTCAGGACAGCCATAAGCTCGGTGTACGCGCACACTCTGTCGTCCTGTCCGTAGCCGCCGACAAGGCTCCTGTCGAAGCCGATATCGCGCGCCTTGAACGCGGGAACGGCTTCAAGCTCAGCCGAAAGGAAATCTCCCTCGGTTATGCCGTATTTCTCGTTGAGTATCATCATCAGATTGAGCTTGACCCTCTCGCTTGCATCGTCGTCCTTGAACGGACGCGAGCCGATTATGATGTTCAGCTCCTCGCCGCGGATAAGCTCGTTGCTCGGGCGCTTATACTGCGCGCTCGCGAGGTGCGGGAGCAGGTCGGAAACGCAGAATACGGGATCGCTGTCGTCCTCGCCGACGGTCACGGTTATCTTGGTGCCGTCCGCCTTGACGATAACGCCGTGCAGCGACAGCGGAACGGTCGGCCACTGATACTTCTTGATGCCGCCGTAGTAGTGGGTCTTGAAGTAGCCTATCTCGTCCTTTTCGTAGAGCGGGTTCTGCTTCATATCCAGTCTCGGGGAGTCGATATGCGCCGCGACGAGGTTAACGCCGTTCTCAATAGGCTCCTTGCCGATAATCGCGAGTATCACGGACTTTTCGCGGTTCACATAGTATACCTTGTCGCCCGCCTTGTAGGTCTTGTTCTTGTCGAACGGAACGAAGCCCTTTGCCTCAGCCTCGCGCTCGATGAACACCGTCGCCTCGCGCTCGGTCTTAGCCGCGTCGAGGAACTGCTTGTAGCCCTCGCAGAATTTGTCACACTTCTTTATCTCCGCGTCGCTCATACGAGAATACGCGTTCTTTTTTTGCAGGAAAAGCTGCTCCTTCAGCTCTTTCGCGGTAGGTGCTTCTTTCTTTGCCATGATAGTTTCTTCCTTTCGTTTGGTTGTTAGACCTCCTCGAAAACTTCCGAAGCACCGTCTGACTTGCCCTTTTGCCGTAATGCTTTGCCCATTTTCCTTGAAATACGTACAGTATACGCATTATTCCTTCGGAAAAAAGCTGCGGAAAATGGACTTCGCCTTACGACAAAATTGCTGCGTCATACGGACTTCTCCAGTTTCCGAGGAGGTCTATTTATCGTAAAGCCTGATATACATATCCATAGCTTTAGTTATCTTATCGACATAATGCGCGGTATCGGGTATCGGGATAACGTCGAGATGAACGCCGTCCTTTGAGTAGCGGCTGTCCTCGAGCCACTCGTTGACCCCTCCGCGCCCCGCGTGGTAAGCCGCCGCGACCGCCTCGACATTGCCGAACTCCTCATACAGATACCCGAGCAGACGGCAGCCGAAGTCGATATTCTTCTGCGGGTCGTACATATCGTAGTAGACTGTCTCCTCGTCGTCCGACTTGAACTTTATCCAATCGAACGTGTCCTCCATTATCTGCATAAGCCCGCGCGCTCCGACGTTCGACACCGCGTCGGGGCGGAAGCCGCTCTCGGTCTTTATCACTGCGTACACCAGATATTTGTTGATATGATTTTCCCGCGCGTACTGCTCGACGTAGGCCTCATACCGTATCGGATATGTCCTTTCTAGATAGTATTGATATCCGAAATACCCCGCCGCGCCCAATGCCAGCGCGAACACCAGCACTATCGCTATAATTATCGGAGCAGCGCTCCGTTTACGTCTGTATCTGTTCATTGTCTGCCTCTGTTATTATAACATTATTGAATATAGTTGTGTTTTCTCGCTTGAAATAAGCTCTTCAAGCGTGCCGTTGTTCTCTATCGTGCAGTCGGAGCGTTCGCGGAAATACTCCGCGCTGTGCTGCGAGGAGAGCCGTTCGCGTGCGCGTTCGGGGCTTATCCCGTCGCGTTTGACAATACGTTCCGCGCATTTATCCGTGTCCGCCGTGACGCTCACTATCTTACCGCAGACCATATCAAGCCCACTCTCGAACAGCGTCGGCGCGTCAAGCAGAACCTTATTCTTTGCCGACTTTATCCGACACATTATCTCGTATATAATATACGGGAAAATTATCCGCTGATAACGTCCGCGCTTTTCCTCGTCGGTAAATATCAGCTTAGCAGTCGACGCGCGGTTCAAAGTACCGTCGGGATTCAGCAGTTCCTCCGAAAAGCGCCGCGATATCTCGTCGAGAAATCGGCGGTTATCGGCGGTTTTTCTCGCGATATCGTCGCAATCGATCACCGTGAAGCCGTTCTCGGCAAACATTTCGCAGACCGTGGATTTCCCCGCGCCGCTCTGCCCCGTCAAGCCTATTATCATAATATTTGGCAAATTTACCATTATTATACCTCGCAACCGAAAAGCCCGCTGTTCATAACACGCCGATACCCATATCCTCTTTATAATTTTGATCTATTCTGAGGATATCCTGCCATAAACCGTTTTCACAATTTTCTCCCAAAAAGACTTTGCACCTCCGAAGCTCGGATTCATTCGCAAGGAGCGACCTCCTTAACGAAAGAAGAATATCGTCGTCCGCAATATTAAATGGAGCGCGCCCTTTTTCATATTCGGAAAGCCAAGGTCTTACAATCATAAAGGCGACCCAGACGTTCACGGGCGTTCCGTCAATCAGTCTTTTAAGAGCCGATTTGGTTTTTGACACAACTGCTTCATCTTTAGTCAGAGCATACAATTTATATATGCCATTCACAACGATCCTGTTGAAATCCGTGGGGATATTGGCGGGAATATCCGGATTTCCGTGAACCGAATAACCATTCTCCCCGCATAGAAATTCAGCGACCTCATCATTGTCAAACGCCTTTTTTGTTAGTGCAAGCAACTCTTTATTTCCAACTTTATTTCCGATATACATAGCCTCACTCCAACTCGATAACCTTAAATCCCGCCGCGCGGAGCAGCCGATTATACACCGCAAGCCCCATTCCGTTCTGTTCGGGCATTTCCACGAGCACGGTCTTAGCACCCAGCTCGTCCGCCCTGCGCAATAACGCGAACAGACGCTGCGCCTGTATCTCGGGGGTCTTTCCGTAATCGAGAAACACTCCGCGCTCGGCAATCCCCGCTCCTAACGCTATCAGCTTGCTTTCATATCTCGAACGCTTGACGCAGTACTCCTCGAACGCCCTGCCGTGCGCGTTGACGACATAAACGTCCGCTTTCGGCGAGTAGTGCTTGTACTTCATTCCGGGCGAGAGCACGCGCTCCCCCTTTTCGGGCTGCGCCGTGACCGCCTTGTCCACCTCGACCCCGCCGAACTCCGACAGCATTTCCGCCGTAATCCCCCCGGGGCGCAGAATGTGTATCTTTCCGCCCTTAAAGCAGACGACCGTGCTCTCCACGCCGACCGCGCACTCGCCGCCGTCAATTATCAGCGGTATTCTGCCGTTCATATCATCGAAAACGTGCCGCGCGGTCGTGGGGCTCGGCTTGCCCGAGAGGTTAGCCGAGGGTGCCGCGAGCGGAAAACCGCACTTTTTGATTATCTCGCGCGCCGCCTCATTGGACGGCATTCTCACCGCAACGGTGTCCAGACCGCCGCTCGTAACGCTCGGTATCTTGTCCGACTTCGGGAATATCATCGTCAGCGGTCCGCCCCAGAAGCGCTCCGCGAGAGCCTTTGCGGTATCGGGTATCTCACGGACAAGCGGCGGGAGCATTTTCATACTCGCGATGTGGACTATCAGCGGATTGTCCTGCGGTCTGCCCTTTGCGAGGAAAATCTTTTTCACGGCGTTCTCGTTAAGCGCGTTCGCCGCGAGACCGTACACCGTTTCGGTCGGCACCGCCACAAGCTCGCCGCGCTTCAACAGCTCCGCCGCCTCGGAAACGCTCTCCCTGTCGTAAGGCATCAGCCTTGTATCAAAATTCACGTCTGTTACCCCTGTTTCAGCAGCTTTGCGGAATAATCCGCGACGCGAAGCGCCTCAAACACCTCGTCGCAGCCACCGTTCATCATATCGTCCAGCTTGTACAGCGTCAGCCCTATCCTGTGGTCGGTAACACGCGACTGCGGGAAATTGTAGGTGCGTATGCGCTCCGAGCGGTCACCCGTGCCGACCTGTATGCGGCGCTCCTCGGCTATCGCGCTGTCGCGCGCCGACCGCTCCGCCTCGTAAAGGCGGCTGTACAGCATTTTCATCGCCTTGTCCTTGTTCTTCATCTGCGAGCGCTCCTCCTGGCACTCAACGACCGTTCCCGACGGCTTGTGGATTATCCGCACCGCCGACTCGGTCTTGTTGATATGTTGACCGCCCGCGCCGCTTGAGCGGAACGTCTGTATCGTGAGATCGGCAGGGTTGATGTTCACGTCGACCTCCTCGACTTCCGGAAGCACCGCTACGGTCACCGTCGAGGTCTGTATGCGCCCCTGCGACTCGGTCTCGGGAACACGCTGAACACGGTGCACTCCGCTTTCGTATTTCAGCTTAGCGTACACGCCCTCTCCCTCGACCCCGAAGCTTATCTCGCGGTAGCCGCCGAGCTCGGTCGGATTGCTGCTCATCACATCGATCTTCCAGCCCCGACGAGCCGCATACATCGAGTACATTCTGAACATCGAGTTCGCGAACAGCGCCGCCTCCTCGCCGCCCGCGCCCGCGCGTATCTCCACGATAACACTCTTGTCGTCATCGGGGTCGCGCGGCAGGAGCAGTATTTTCAGCTCCTCGCTGCATTTCTCCATTTCTTCCTTTGCGGAAAGCATTTCCTCCTCCGCCATTTCGCGGAATTCCGCGTCGAGCGTGCTGTCGCCGAGAGCGGACTTCGCGTCCTCGTAGTCGCGTTCCGCACGGACATACAGCTTATACATATCTATAAGCGGCGTAAGGCTCTTATATTCGCGCATAAGCTCCGTATACAGCTTATTGTCCGAAACCACTTTGGGGTCGGAGAGCTTCGCGTTTATCTCGTCATATCGTGCCTGCGCCATACCGATTTTTTCCAGCATATTCTACCTCCGTTAAATTTACCGCTGCATTGGAAAAAACGGCAACGCTAACCCTTCTCCTCCGCAATATCGCGGATAACGGACTTTATCTTCTTCTCGCACTTAGACCGCGCGGTCATAAACGTGTGCCCGCAGCCCATACAGGTGAGCTTGAAATCCGCGCCAACGCGCAATACCTTCATACGATTGCTGCCGCAGCCGGGGTGGTTCTTCTTCATTACCAGAACGTCTCCCACATTGATATCCACAATATCGCCCCTTTCTCACAAAATCATACATAATATAGTATAACACATTGCCGCTTAATTTGCAATATTTTACCGTAATTTTTTCAAAAATTTACCTGAATTTTGCTCAAAAAATTATTTTTTTGGAAAAAGGGGTTGACAAATTACTTTATTTTTGGTATAATATCAACGTTGCACAATTGATCCACTAGCTCAGGCGGTAGAGCACCTGACTTTTAATCAGGGTGTCCCGGGTTCGATTCCCGGGTGGATCACCAATATAACCAATAGTTGAAAATTTTAGTTGAAAATTACTTTTGGCTTTGAATTTTCAACTGTTTTTATATGCGCCCGTAGCTCAGCTGGATAGAGCAATAGCCTCCGACGCTATGTGTCGTGCGTTCGAATCGCATCGGGCGTACCAGCGGCAAGTTGCCGCACCGTTCCCACTGAAACGTTGGTTTTGGTGGGAATGTTATTTCTGTACGGCTGAAACGTAAATCTTTTTTGTAGCGGTTAGACATAGATTACCTTTACGATCCGTACAGTTATACGGTTTGTAGAGGTTTTTTGCTTTAAAACGGCAATTGTACTATTGCACAAAATGTGATATAGCATATTAAGGAAATGCTGATTCAATCCGCTTTTCATTTTTCGATGCTCGGTTTTATCGGCTTTTTCCCGCCGGAGGCGGGAAAAAGCCATTTGATCAGCGATTTCTTAAATGACATAACGAGGTGATTTGTTTTGGGTGACGGCGAGCTGCACAAGGGACACAGACAGAGAATGTTCAGAAAATTTGTCGAAAACGGCATCAGCTGTTTCGAGGAGCACGAACAGCTTGAAGTGCTTCTTTTTTCGGTCTATACGCGGTGCAATACCAACGAGATCAGTCACAGGCTGATCTCACGCTTCGGTTCCCTTGAAAAGGTGTTCGATGCAAGTATCGATGAGCTTAAGAGCGTCAAGGACGTAGGCGAACAGGCTGCAATACGTATCCGCTATTTCGGTGAGTTTTACAGGGTATTGACCGCGAAAAAGCCGAAAAACATCTCTTTAAACTCGTCAAAGAAGATCATCGATTACTGCCGCTCCCTTTACGCCTTGCCAACGTCAAGGGAGATCATCTACGCGCTTTATCTCGACAGCAAGTTCAATCTGATCTCGCAGTCCGAGGTCGGCAGAGGGAGCACCGACTTCGCGAACCTTGACGCGAGAGCTGCCGTTCGCGACGCGATCGCCGCCGACTGCGTGAATATAGTGCTCGTACATAATCACCCCTCGGGGAGCAATATTGTCTCGAACGCCGATATCAACGCGACGCGCGAATTTGCAAATCTTCTCCGTAAGCTGAGACTGTCGCTTACCGACCACATTATAATATGCGGCGATGAAGGACATTCTCTGCGCGCTATGGAGCTTATGAAGGATATCTGGAGCTGATTTTAAGGAACCGCCGATTAAATGACTTTTTCCCGCCGGAGGCGGGAAAAAGCCTATAAAGCCGCGTCTCGCAAAATTAAAAACGGATTAAATCAGCGTTTCGTTAAAAATCCTATTGACAAAACATAAGTTCACGTGTATAATATATTTGTGAATATGATTTCAAAAGGAGAATTATTGATACGTGGACACGTCAAAAACGATAAGGAAGTTTGAGCTTCATTCCGAATACAAGCCTACGGGAGACCAGCCCGAGGCTATCTCCATGCTGTCCGAGGGGGTGCTCCGCGGCGATAAGGAGCAGACCCTGCTCGGCGTTACGGGCTCGGGCAAGACGTTCACGATGGCGAATATTATCGCGAATGTGAACAAACCCACGCTCGTGCTCGCGCATAACAAGACCCTCGCGGCGCAGCTCTGCTCGGAGTTCCGCGAGTTTTTCCCGAATAACGCGGTGGAATTTTTTGTCAGCTATTACGATTATTACCAGCCCGAAGCATATATCCCCTCCACCGACGCGTACATCGAAAAGGACAGCGCGATAAACGACGAGATAGACCGTCTGCGCCACTCGGCGACCGCGTCGCTAGCGGAGCGCCGCGACGTTATTATCGTGTCGTCGGTGTCGTGTATCTACTCGCTCGGCAGCCCCGAGGATTACCGCTCGAACACGCTGTCGCTGCGGCAGGGTCAGGAGATATCGCGCGAGGAGGTCATAAAACGGCTCGTTGATATGCAGTACGAGCGCAACGAGCTTAATTTCATACGCAACAAATTCCGCGTAAAGGGCGATACGCTCGAGATATTCCCCGCGGGCAGCACCAACGAAACTGCTGTGCGTGTGGAGTTCTTCGGAGACGAGATCGACAGACTCAGCGAATTCGAGGTCGTCACGGGCAACACCCGAGCGACTATTCTGCATACTATGATCTTCCCCGCTTCCCATTACATTATCGGCAGGGAGAAAATGGAGGAAGCCTTGAATGAGCTTGAGAACGAGCTTGAGGAACGTGTAAAGTTCTTCAAGGACAGCAACAAGCTCGTCGAGGCGCAAAGGATAGAGCAGCGCACGCGTTACGATATGGAAATGCTGCGCGAGATCGGCACCTGCAAGGGTGTCGAGAACTACTCGCGGGTACTGGCGCGGAGACCTCCCGGGAGCACTCCGATAACGCTTATCGACCACTTTCCCGAGGATTTTCTGCTTATGGTGGACGAGAGTCATGTTACTCTGCCGCAGGTGCGCGGAATGTACGGCGGCGACGTGGCACGAAAGAAAAACCTTGTCGACTACGGTTTCAGACTGCCGTGCGCGTTCGACAACCGCCCGCTCAACTTTGACGAGTTCTACGACAAGATACCTCAGGCTGTTTTCGTTTCGGCAACTCCCGGCGATTTTGAACGCGACCGCTCAACGCAGATAGTCGAGCAGATAATCCGTCCGACTGGGCTTCTCGACCCCGAAATTATCGTAAAGCCCACCGACGGACAGATTGAGGACTTGATATCGGAGATAAATACGCGCGTTGAAAAGAAGCAGCGCGTCCTCGTTACCACGCTCACCAAGAAAATGGCGGAAGACTTGACGGAATACCTCGACAAGGCGGGTATCCAGGTACGTTATATGCACCACGATATCGACACTATCGAGCGTATGGAGATAATCCGCGATCTGCGCTCGGGCGAGTTCGACGTGCTGGTCGGGATAAATCTGCTCCGCGAGGGTCTGGATATACCCGAGGTGTCGCTGGTGGCTATCCTTGACGCGGACAAGGAGGGCTTTCTGCGTTCGGAAACGTCGCTCGTTCAGACGATAGGGCGCGCTGCGCGCAACTCCGAGGGTACCGTCATAATGTACGCGGACGAGGTAACGCAGTCAATGGAACTGGCTATCACCGAAACGCAGCGCCGCCGCGAGATACAAAAGCGCTACAATACCGAAAACGGAATTATCCCGAAAACCATTATCAAGGACGTGCGCGACGTTCTCGAGATCACCAAAAAAACCGACGACAAGAAGCACAAGGGCAAGAAGTCCGATCTCCGCAAGCTGCCGCGCCGTGAGCGCGAGAAGCTGATAGCGCAGTATACCGTCGAGATGAAAAAGGCGGCGAAGCTCTTGGATTTCGAGCACGCGGCTTATCTGCGCGACAGAATAAAGGAATTGCAGGAGTAAGAATATGTATATCGCCGACAATATAATCAAGAACAGGCTTACAAAAGTGTACTTCGTCTGGGGCAGAGGAAAAACTACTATTTCCAACAAGCTCCGCGATAAATACGGCTTTTATGTTTACAGCACGGACGACAGCAGAGATCGGCACCGCAAAGCTGCAAACCCCGTTCATCAGCCGTATATGTGCTATGATTTTGAAAAAGAATTCTGTGTAAAAGACTTTTGGGAGCTGCCGTGCAAGGTTATCGGCGAGAGGGAAAAGCACTTTCTCGCCGAGATGACTCCTATGATCATTGCCGACCTGATGATTTTATCGGAAACGCATGACGTAATAATATGCGAGGGCGATATTGACTATGAAACGGTAATTCCCGTTGCGGCTCATACGGTTCATTTGTGCAACCGCGGAACAAAGTTTGACTTTTTTAACCGACCCGATCACGAGAATCTTGATTCGATAAGAAAACGAAGCGATCTGTCCGAAACCGAAAAGGAAAATATAATCCAAAATGCATACAACTCCGTAGGCAGAAATGAAGGAATAATACCCGAATGGGTCATCAAAAACGGCGTTAAGAATATTATGTGGGACGATACTACAAGTATTGAACAAACTGCTTCGGAGGTTGAGGAGTATTTCGGCTTTAGCGCAGTATGTTGAACAGCGATGACGAATAGGTGGAGAGTAAGCTTATGTCAACGGATTTTTCTAAAATCACCCCCTGCGGCGGCAACTGCGAGACGTGCGGTTTTTTCCATGACGGAGGTTGCA
This sequence comes from uncultured Clostridia bacterium, assembly GCA_947177735.1. Classification (GTDB taxonomy): domain Bacteria; phylum Bacillota; class Clostridia; order Oscillospirales; family Ruminococcaceae; genus CAG-115. The sequence goes on along the minus strand of CAMWVP010000037.1, from coordinate 5,524 downwards.
ACGGCTGTCGCGAAAACGGCGGGAAATGCGTTAAAATGTGGGAAAACGGCTGCGAGATATTCAAATGCTGCGAGGAGCACGACGCGTATTTCTGCGGCGCTTGCTATGAGTTTCCGTGCGAGTTCCTCAAAAGCAAGATCGCCGAGTGGGATAAAAACGGCATTTACAAGCTCAAACAGTTAGCTAAAGAATTTTTCGACCAAAAACACAAAAATAATCGGTAACGGGTTGGCAAGTTCATCTAAATGCGATATAATGAATCCAAACATTGTTATACGTAAACACGTAAGGCTTGCTTACGAATACCTTTCACAAAACAGGAGGAATAATATGAACATATATGAGCAGTGCCCCGTGCTTGAAAACGAACGCTTTAAGGTACGGCTTGTTTCGGCTGACGACTGCGCCGATCTGCTGAAGGTATACTCCGACAAGAACGCCGTAAAGCTTTTCAACAGCGACAACTGTGACGGCGACGATTTTTATTACACTACATCCGAAAAAATGAAACAGGCGGTCGACTTCTGGCTGTTCTCATATAAGGAAGGTTATTTTGTCCGTTTTTCGATCATCGACAAGAAAACCTCGGAGATTATAGGAACATTTGAGATATTCAAGAGGATCGCGGACGATTACTTCACAAACTGCGGATTGCTTCGACTCGATTTGGCAAGTGCTTACGAGGAGCGCGGTATAATTGACGAGATTCTTTCGCTGATCATTAAGCCCATTTTCGAGTGGTTTGGCTGTGATATGACAGCAACCAAAGCGATTCCCGAAGCCGCGGAGAGAATATGTGCGCTTGAAAAGCACGGCTTCGCACTATCGTATGAAAAGCTCGTCGGAACGCACGACGAATACGATAATTATTATGTGTTAAAAAAACAGGAGATAAAAACAAATGGCTAATGATAAAATTATAATCAAGGGCGCGAGGGAGCATAACCTCAACAATATCGACGTGACCATACCGCGCGACAAGCTGGTCGTGCTGACGGGAGTTTCGGGATCGGGCAAATCCTCGCTCGCGTTCGACACGATTTTCGCGGACGGTCAGCGGCGGTATATGGAGAGCCTGTCCTCGTATGCGAGAATGTTCCTCGGGCAGATGGAAAAGCCCGACGTCGACAGCATTGACGGGCTTTCCCCCGCTATCTCGATCGACCAGAAAACCACCTCGAAGAACCCGCGCTCCACGGTCGGCACGGTAACGGAAATTTACGACTACCTGCGACTGATGTACGCGCGTATCGGTATCCCCCACTGCCCCGTCTGCGGCCGCGAGATAAAGCAGCAGACCGTTGACGAGATAGTAGATCAGGTGCTCGCGCTCCCCGAAAAGACGAAGTTTCAGGTGCTCGCACCCGTTGTCCGCGGACGCAAGGGCGAACACAAGAAGGAGTTCGAGGCGGCGCGGAAGTCGGGTTTCTCGCGCGTCCGCGTCGACGGGATAACCTACGACCTATCCGAGAAGATCTCGCTCGAAAAGAACATCAAGCACTCCATTGAGATTATAGTAGACCGTCTTGTTATAAAGGACGGGCTGAAAACGCGCCTTTCCGAGAGCATTGAGACGGCGGGAGCGCTGACGGGAGGTCTTATCTACATTGACGTTATCGACGGAGAAGAATTACATTTCTCGCAAAGTTACTCCTGCCCCGAGCATGGTGTCTCGGTGGACGAACTTGTACCGCGTATGTTCTCGTTCAACAATCCGTTCGGCGCTTGTCCCGAGTGTACGGGTATCGGCAGCTACCGCCGTATCGACCCGGCGCTTATCCTGCCGAATTTGGACTTGTCGATAAAGGACGGCGGTATCAAGGCTTACGGCTGGACGTACAACGAGGGCACTATCGCCGCGATGTACTTCGACGCGCTCGCGGAGCGAAATGGTTTTTCCGTTGAGCAGCCGCTTTCCGAGCTGCCGAAAAAGGCTATCGACGAGCTGCTGTACGGCACCAAGGGCGAGAAGATACTCGTCAAGCGCCCGAGAAATCAGGGCGGCGGACAATACTACACCGACTTCGAGGGCGTTGCCAATAATTTACAGCGGCGCTACAACGAATCCAACGCCGCGATGTACGCACATGACGCGCTCGAGGACTTCATGAGCGACGCAGTCTGCCCGAAATGCCACGGCGAGCGCCTTAACGACGCGGCTCTGGCGGTCACTGTCGGCGGTCTGAACATCAGCGATTTCTGCAAGATGTCGGTGGTGAACGCACTTGAATTTATCGAGAATTTGAAGCTTTCGGAGCGCGACAAGATGATCGCGGAGCAGCTTCTCAAAGAGATAAAATCGCGGCTCGGGTTCCTGCGGAGCGTGGGTCTGGAGTATCTTACGCTGTCACGGTCGGCGGGAACGCTCTCGGGCGGTGAGAGCCAGCGCATACGTCTTGCAACGCAGATCGGCAGCGCTCTGACGGGCGTACTGTATATTCTGGACGAGCCGTCTATCGGGCTTCATCAGCGCGACAACGACAAGCTCATAGCCACGCTGAAGAACCTCCGCGACCTCGGAAATACACTGATAGTCGTCGAGCACGACGAGGACACCATGCGCGCGGCGGACTGGATAGTCGATATCGGTCCCGAGGCGGGAGTACACGGCGGAAATGTCGTGTACAGCGGTAACGTGGACGGTATCCTTAAATGCAGAAAGTCGATCACGGGACAGTATCTCAGCGGAAAGAAGAGCATTCCCGTTCCGGGAAAGCGACGCGCTCCCGATGACAGATGGCTGAGCGTTATCGGCGCGGAGGAGAACAACCTCAAGAAGATAAACGTCGATATCCCGATAGGCGTGTTCACCTGCGTGACAGGCGTTTCGGGGAGCGGCAAGAGCTCTCTCGTCAACGAGATCGTATACAAGCACCTGTTCGGCAAGCTCAACAAGGGGCGCGTTCGCGCGGGTAAATTCAAGGATATGAAAGGTCTGGAGCACCTCGACAAGGTTATCATGATCGACCAGTCGCCGATAGGCAGGACTCCGCGCTCCAATCCCGCGACATATACGGGCGTGTTCACGGATATACGCGACCTGTTCGCGCAGACGACCGACGCGAAAACGCGCGGTTACGCGGCGGGGCGGTTCTCGTTCAACGTCAAGGGCGGACGCTGCGAGGCGTGCGAGGGCGACGGTATACTCAAGATCGAAATGCACTTCCTGCCCGATATCTTCGTGCCGTGCGAGGTCTGCAAGGGACACCGATATAACCGCGAAACGCTTGAAGTAAAGTACAAGGGCAAGAACATCTATGACGTTCTCGAAATGACGGTTTCCGAGGGAGTGGAATTCTTTGCCAATATTCCGAGAATTTTTAACAAGCTGAAGACCCTCGAGGAGGTCGGCTTGGGATATATCAAGATCGGGCAGTCCTCCACTACCCTCTCGGGCGGCGAGGCACAGCGCATAAAGCTCGCAACCGAGCTCTCCAAGCGCTCAACGGGCAAGACAATATATATCCTCGACGAGCCGACTACGGGGCTGCATTCCGCGGACGTAAAGAAGCTCATCGACATCCTGCAGCGGCTCACCGACGCGGGCAACACCGTGCTTGTCATCGAGCATAATCTCGACGTTATCAAAACCGCCGACTATATCATAGATATGGGTCCCGAGGGCGGCGACAAGGGCGGTACGGTGATAGCGTCCGGCACTCCCGAGCAGATCGCGCGGAACAAAAAATCCTACACGGGAGAATATTTAAAGAGAATGTTGGAAAAAGCGGTTGACAAACGGTGAAAAATATGGTAAAATCTGTATTGTAATGTTTTTATTCTAATTGGCAATCAAAGTATAGACAAGATTTGCGGCAAGATCGTGCCTAGCGCAAGGAAAGACGACGCCGGCGTACTGGATGTACGCCAAGGAGTCTTGACGAAGCGATAGGCGCGAGATTGACGCAAAGATGTCTATACGGAGATTGACAATTAGAATTAAGGAAAGGAAGATTTTATATGGCAGAAGATCAGAAGCCCGCGGCTGAAAAGAAACCGAACGTATTCGTGAGGATAGGAAAGGAGTTCCACACCTTTATTTCACGCGGAAACGTTATCGATATGGCGGTCGGCGTTATCATAGGCGGCGCGTTTACCGCAATTGTAAACTCGCTTGTAAACGACATACTTATGCCCATTATCAGCGCGATCATGGCAGGCATCAACCTTAAGGCGCTTGCGATAACGCTGCCTTGGTCATTCTTCGGTATGCCCAGAGTGCAGATACTAATCGGCAGCTTTTTACAGGCGATCATCACCTTCCTGCTGACGGCGATCTGCGTATTCCTGATCGTTAAAATTATGAACGTTATCAAGGACAAGATGACCAAAAAGAAGGAGGAAGCCCCTGCTGCTCCCCCCGCGCCCGACCCTCAGCTCGTCCTGCTCACCGAGATACGCGACCTGCTCAAGGCTCAGGCGGCTTACTACGAGACCGACACGGATACCGAGGAAACGGAAGAATAATCATGCTCTGCCCGCTGTTATCAGGCGGGCAGTTCTTTATAGGAGGCTTTTATGATACGAGAGATCAACGGCGGCGACTATCGGCAGCTTATGGAGCTGTATCTTCATCTGCACGAAACGGATATCCCCGACTATAACACGGCGGCGCAGACCTGGGAACACATACTCGCGGACGAAAATTATCACATTATCGTCGCCGAGGAGGACGGGAAGATCGTTTCCTCCTGCACCGTCGTAATCGTGCCGAATTTAACTCGCGGACCACGTCCGTATGCGCGTGTCGAGAACGTAGTCACTCACGCCGACTACCGCGGCAGAGGGCTTGCGACCGCTTGCCTTGACCGCGCAAGGGAGATCGCGGCCGCGGCGGGGTGCTACAATATCGCACTGCTGACGGGTTCAAAGCAGGAAAGCACGCTCAGATTTTACGAAAAGGCGGGATATAAGCGCGGAGAAAAAACCGGCTTTATTCAGTGGCTGTGAATACAAATAAAAGGGCAAGTTCAACTTGCCCTTTTAAGTATGCACTGATTTAATAGCGGTTTTCCCCGCCTTTGGCGGGGAAAACCGCGCAGAATAAATCTTGAAAATTTATAAAAAACCATTTGATCAGCGGTTTCCTTGATATGAACCTCGCGAATGCTCTACTCTTCGGTAGTTTCCTCGGTGGTCTCCTCGGTCGTACTGTCGGAGGATTCCGAAGATTCCGAGGTCGGCTCGCTTATCTCGGGCTGCATCATTTCAGCAGCCGTCTTGACGGTTATCCTGTCGCAGGTATACTCGAACGCGTACTTTATCACGTCGTCCGTTGAAAGGTCGGTGAACCAGTACTCATTTATCCCGTCCTCGAGGATTCCCTTGAACTCTATCGCGAGTTTTTCGGCGTTCGCGCCCGAATAATAGACGGTGTAGCCGACAGCGGTATTGCTGGACTTTTCGGCGAAGTACATCAGCAGGAACGTGTCCTCGTCCATAATGTTCGCCTTGTACCAGTCGACGCAGTGCCGCACCTGTCTCTGATACACAGAGCCGACCCCACGCGACCGGACGAGAGGGG
>CAMWVP010000036.1 GCA_947177735.1 uncultured Clostridia bacterium | reverse complement strand
AACTATTGCCAACTTTAGCCTGTAGGATTTGGGACGCGACCCCTAAGAGCGCGAGCGCTCGGAGTCCTATGATGACGACGAGGAGAGCGACGACGAGCCCGAGGAGGCTGTCGACCTTGACGACGAGAACGTTATCCGCGACAGGCTCTCCCGCGCTGCCAAGGGCTTGGCGGGCAGATTTTTCATAATGCTGTTGCTGTTTGCGGCGGCAATGTTCGTTGCCGTTGTCAACCATTTCAAGCTCAATCTCGGTACTCTCTCCAATATAGTAAGCTACCGCTCCAACCCCGAGAACTATCTGTATGCGCTGCTCACGATAGGCATACTTTCGTTTGCTGCGTGCTCGTCGGTCATCTCGAACGGTTTCTCAAGGCTGCTCAAGCTGCGTCCGGACGGGGATACCCTCTGCGCGCTCGCTCATGTCTCGGCGATCGCGGCGATGGTGCCGTATCTCGCGGCGGGCGAATATATCCAGCGCAGCCGCTCACATGTCTATCTCGCGGTCTCGCTTATGGCTCTGATCTTCAACACGCTTTCCAAGCTGTTCACGGTAAGGACGGCGCAGAAAAACTTCGCGTTCACCTCTGCGGATAAAGCGAAATTCTTCGTGGAACGCTGCGAGGGAGAGGGAGCGGAACAGCTCGCAAAGGGCGCAGTATCGGGGATCCCCGTTGTCGCTTCAATGAGAAAGACCGAACTTCTTTGCGACTTTATCCTGTCGACCTACTGCGAGGATATCTCGGACAGATTCTCCAGAAAAGTCACACCGATAACCATCGCAGCTGCTGCTATCGGCGGCGTAATGGCATACTTTACCTGCGTCGACAAAGTCACTATGAACAAGGTTTCGTGGGCTGTGACGGTCTGCACCGCGATCTTCGCGATCGGCGCGTCGTTCTCCGGGTCGCTTGTCGTTACCCTGCCCATGCTCTCCGCGGCGAGAAAAAGCGGCTCGCGCGGATCGGTCATTCTCGGCTACAATGCCGTCGAGGAGCTCTGCGACACCAACGCAGTGCTGACCGACGCCGCAACTCTGTTCCCGCCCGCTTCGGTCAAGATCAACAATATCTGCGGCTATGACAAGCCCAAGAGCCGCTGCGAGGGCAAAATAAACATCGACGAAGCCATCATCTACGCGGCGAGCCTTGCCGTTGCCTCCGACAGCGTGCTCGCGGACGCGTTCTTCAATATGCTCAACTACAAGCAGGAGCTGCTCAAGCCGGTCTCGGGGTGTATCTACGAGAACAATCTCGGCGTAATGGGCTGGATCGACAGAAGGCGCGTGCTGCTCGGCAACCGCCAGCATATGAAGTCGCACGAGATAACCGTGCCGAATAACAAGAAAGAGGACGCCGCAAACGTCAACAACGACGAGGTCATCTACCTTGCGGTCGGCGGCGAGGTCTGCCTGCTGTTTTTCGTGCAGCTCATCGCCAACCCCGCGATAAAGAGATCCGTCCAGGAGCTCGCTTACCGCGACATCTCGATAATCGTCAAGACGGTCGACGGAATGATAACGAGCTCGATGATAACGGAGCTGTTCGAGATAGACACCGAGAACGTGAGAATACTGCCTTTTGAAGCGCACGAAAGCTTTAACGAAAACACCAAGTTCGTGTCGAGCGGAAGCGCGGCGATCTCCTGCAGCGGCACGTTCCCGTCCTTTGCCCGTGCGGTCACGACCGCCCGCAGCATACGCGCAAGGAGCGTGCTCGGCTGTGTCATTCAGGGCGCAGGTATAGCGCTCGGCATACTGCTTGCGATTGTATTTATGATGTTTGTCAAATCCAATAAGGAAATGTACGGAATGTTCAACGTATTCAACATTCTGGTATATAATTTCGCGTGGGCGGCTGTCACGCTCGGTATTCAGTATTTCAGGCGGCTTTGATGACAGTAGACGAGGAATTTATGGAAAAGGCGCTCGAGCTCGCTTACAAGGCGGCTGAACGCGGAGAGATACCTGTTGGCGCGGTAGTCGTCGACGGGAACGGCGAGATCGTCGGTGAGGGCTGTAATATGCGCGAAACGCTGCTCTCCCCGACCGCTCACGCCGAAATGCTCGCGATAGAGAGCGCGGCAAAACGGCTCGGCAGGCGGCGGCTGTCCGACTGCACGCTGTACGTGACGCTTGAGCCGTGCCCTATGTGTGCGGGAGCGGTGATGAACGCGCAGCTGAAGCGTCTCGTATACGGCGCTTTCGATGACAAGAACGGCGCTTGCGCGTCGGTGGTCACGCTGTTTGACGAAAAATTCACGCACATCCCCCGCGTGAGAAGCCGTGTTCTGGAGCAGCGCTGCGGTGAAGTGCTGACCGCGTTCTTCAAAGAGCTGCGCGGCAATTAACCTTTTATTGATGTTCCGATTAAATATTTCCAAAAAATTCGGTTTCCCCCGCCGTAGGCGAGGGAAACCGAAAAGATAAACCTTGAAAATACGGAAACATTTAATTGGCGGAGCAATAGGAAAGACTGTATGAACAAATACCGTAAACTGGCAAGCAATACACTGATACTGGGTATCGGTCAGTTCAGCTCAAAGCTGCTCGTGTATGTAATGCTCAAGTTCTACCTCGAAATGCTCGGCGACGAGCAATTCGGCGTTATGAACAACATTATCTCGGCGGCTTCGCTGCTTATATCGGTCGTAACGCTGTCCATTGCGGACGGCGTACTTCGGTTTGCCCTCGAAAAGGGCAACAACGGTAAAATGGTCTTTTCAACGGGCATTAACGTCTGTATAATCGGCAGTATCGTATTTATCCCGCTTGTACCCGTGGTGGGGATGATACCTATGCTCAAGGGATATGAGTGGCTGCTGCTGATATACGTCTTTATGGGCAGCATAAAGGAGGTCTGCGGCATTTACGTCCGCTCGCGGTACAGCGTCAAGCTTTACGCGGTGGACGGAATCGTCACGACCGTCTCGACGATAATCTACAACCTGATGTTCCTCGGCGCGTTCAAATGGGGCGTTATGGGGTATGTTTTCGCGGTGGTGTTGGGGGACTTCACGTCGATGATATTCCTGAACGTCACTACCAAGCTGTACACGCAATATCGTCCGATCGGCAACGACAAGTCGCTCCGCAACGCCATGCTGCGGTACAGCATACCCCTTATGCCGACGATGATAATGTGGTGGATAGTCAACACCTCAGACCAGTTTATGATAACGGGTATGCTCGGCGACAAGAAAAACAGTCTGTATTCGTTCGCGTACAAGTTCCCGAACCTTGTGACTATCGTGGTGGGGATACTGTCACAGGCGTGGCGAATGTCCGCGATAACCGAGCGAAACTCTCGGACGGTCTCAAACTTTTACTCCACGACGTTCAGCATGATACAGACGGTCATGTTCCTCGGGTGCGGCGGGATAATGCTTATACTGCGCCCGATAATCATGCAGTTCTACGATACCGAGGGTTTTGAAACGGGCTATTTCTACGTTCCCCTACTGCTCGGCGCGACGATTTTCCAGGCAATGGACAACTTTTTGTCGAGTATCTACGAGGCTGCGCAGAAAACCACCCACTCGATGACCTCCTCAGTAATGGGCGCGGCGGTGAATATCGTGCTGAACATAATCCTCATCAAAATCATAGGTATCGCGGGTGCGGCGATAGCGACCCTCGCAAGCTACATAGTGGTGTTTGTATACCGAATTATCGACACGAAAAAGTATCTGTATATGAAGGTGTACTGGGCGAAGATAGTCGTAAACCTTATTCTGCTTGCGGGAATGGCGTGCTCGATAATGTTTCTGGAATACGGAACGCTCCAGAACGTCATAAACTCGGTCATTTTCCTGATAATAGTCGCCATAAACTTCCAGTCCTGTGTGCAGGCTGTGAAGCTGATACTTAACAAGAGGCTCGGCAACGCTCCCCATGCCGCTCCGCAAGGCACCGGACGGGAAGCTCCGAGAGGACAAAACGATCAATTTAAGGACAAGAGAAGATGAAACAATTTCTGGAGATAGCAAAAATAGTCGCCACTCAGGGCGTACGCGGCGAGGTTCGCTGTCAGTACTACTGCGACGCGCCCGAGGTGCTGTGCGAGTTCGACGAGCTGTATTTCGACAAGGGCGCAAAGCCCGTTCACGTTATCCGCGCGTATCCGCATAAGAACATTGTCGTAATGCATATTGAGGGCGTTGATACCGTTGAAAAGGCACAGACGCTCGTTGGCAAGCTGCTGTATATCGACCGCGACGACGCGGAGCTCGACGACGACCTGTACTTCATTCAGGACATCATCGGGCTGACCGTTAAAGACGCGGACACGGGCGAGGTGTACGGGAAGATATCCGAGGTGTACCAGAACGGCGCGGCGGACGTGTACTCCATTAAAAAGGAGGACGGCACGGAGCTTATGTTCCCGTGCATTGACGAGGTCGTGAAGAAGATAGACACCGAGGGCGGCGAAATGCTTATAAAGCCGCTTCCCGGGCTGTTTGACGAGGATACGGAATGAGGATAGACATAGCGACGCTGTTCCCCGAGATGTGCGACGGCGTACTGCATACGAGCATTCTCGGACGCGGCATAAAGAACGGCTGCATTGAGATATACACTCACGATATCAGGCTCTACACCGAGGATCGTCACCGCAACGTCGACGATAAGCCCTACGGCGGCGGCACCGGTCTCGTTATGCAGGCTCAGCCCGTCTACGACTGCGTGATGGCGCTGATATCGCAGCACAAGACCCGTCCCCGTGTGATCTATATGTCGCCGCAGGGAGAAACGCTCACACAGAAAAAGGTATCTGAGCTTGCCGCAGAGGAGGGTCTGATACTGCTCTGCGGGCACTATGAGGGCATAGACGCGCGGGTTCTCGAGGAGCTCGGCGCGGAGGAGCTGTCCGTCGGAGATTATGTTCTGACAGGGGGCGAGCTGCCCGCGCTGATAGTCTGCGACGCTGTGGCAAGATTGCAGGAGGGCGTGCTGCCGAACGAGGACGCGTACTCGATAGAGTCGCACTACAACGGGCTTCTCGAGTACCCTCAATACTCCCGTCCCGAGGTCTGGCGCGGACGAGCCGTGCCTGAGATTTTATTATCCGGAGATCACAAAAAGGTTGCCGAGTGGCAGGAGCAGGCGGCGCTCGAAGTAACGCGGCAAAAGCGCCCGGATATGTACGAGCGCTATCTCGAGGAGCACGCGGAGGAGCTTGCCGAGGAGGCAGCCCGCAAGGCTAAGCGAGAAGAGCGCCGCAGACGACGCGAGGAACGGAAAAAATCCGATAAATAGGAGGTATTTATTTGAATTCTAAATTAAAGTGTATCATAGGCGCGGCACTTTTCATTATTTTTATTGACCTTATGGTTATGGGAATGAAAATTTTCAACGAGAACTATAATATTCTCGTTGAGGGCGTTGTCGGATTTATCGGGTTCGCAATTGTCGGCGGCTGCGGAGTCCTTGGATTATGCCGTGAACTCAAAAAACGTGCGCAACATAAGAAAGGAAAAATATGACGAAAAACGCTTTTATTGCAATAACCGGCAGACCTAATGCCGGAAAATCTTCCCTCACCAATCTGCTGGTCGGCGAAAAGATATCCATTGTCAGCGAGAAGCCGCAGACTACCAGAAACCGTATCAACGGCGTATTGACAAAGGGCGAAACGCAGTTCGTTTTTATCGACACGCCCGGTATGCTCCGTGCCAAGACCAAGCTCGCCGAGCATATGGTGAAGTCGGTGCGCTCGTCCGTAGAGGACGTCGACGTGGCTATCCTGATGGCGGACGTGACCAAAAAGATGTCGGGCGTGGAACAGGAGCTTATCCGCTCGTTCGCGCAGAACGGCACCGAGGTCGTGCTGCTGCTCAATAAGATAGACCTGCTGAAAAATAAGGAGGAGCTGCTGCCAATCATTGAGGAATACAGAGGACTGTATGACTTTACCGAAATTATACCGATAAGCGTAAAAAGGCGGATAAATACCGACGGTATTCTCCAAGCTCTGGAGAAATTCGCGGTCGAGGGCGAGCACTTCTTTCCCGACGACATAGCCACGGACAGAACGGAACGCTTTCTCTGCGCCGAGATCGTCCGCGAGAAGATACTCTGGACTATGCAGCAGGAGATACCTCACGGCACGGCTGTCGACATCGAATCGTTCAAGACGCGCCAAAAAGGAAACGCCGAGCTTATAGACATCGGCGCGGTCATTATCTGCGAGAAGAACTCCCACAAGGGCATGATAATCGGCAAGGGCGGCGAGCGCCTGAAAGAGATCGGCACGATGGCGCGCAAGGATATCGAGGAGCTGCTCGGCTGCAAGGTGAATTTGCAGCTCTTCGTCAAGGTCAAGGAGGACTGGCGCAACCGCGAAAACATTATCAACGAGTATAATATTGCCGATGAATAACAAATAGTAATAAGTCGGCGTCGCTGCCTCCTCAGCTTGTAGAAAAAGTCTATATTCAGACTGTCAAGAAGCCCTCAGATGCTAGGACGAATGACCGTTTCGCGGTCAACCTCGGTACGGCGGCTAGCCTTTGTGGCTGCCGCCGTACCGCTGACGACGCAGATGAGGGTTTATCGACAGTCTGAGGCGGCATCGCTGCCGCCTTATATCAATGTTCGTCGAATTTTTGCAGCTCCCGTTCAACGTTGTTGACTATCGAGAACAGCGCGGTGCTCTGCTTGGGGTATTCCTGCTCGATACGCGCGGAGGTTATCCGCTCGTCGGCAGTGCCCTCGCGCGCTGCCGCTTTTGCCCTGATCTCGTCGATCGACATCTGAGCCGAGCAAACTCCCGAGACCTCCTCAAACGGTACCGCAAAGCAGTTTTCGTCATTCTTCCCGCCCGCCGAGTACAGCAGACGATAAGCGCGGTAAATCGCCGTCAGCAAATATGACGACGCACACTTCGCGAGCTTTATGTTCTTCGCTTTCATCATCAGCGAAAAAATCACCTCAAGAGCGTTTGTTATAAGCTTTTTCCGCAGCATTATGCCCAATCCGTTCGGATCGCCGCCGTAGCTCTCGGAGAAAGTGCTCTCGGGCAGCTCCTCCTCGGAGACGACCGTGCCCGTGCGCGAGCTTGTCCTGCCGAGGATAAAGTCGACGGACACCCCGTAAAAATCGGCTGCCTGCACCAGAAAATCAAGTCCGCATTCACGTTTTCCGTTCTCGTAATGCGAAAGCAGCGCCTGAGCGATGCCGAGCTGATCGGCTGCCTGCTTCTGCCGCAAACCCTTCTCCTTGCGCAGCAATTTCATTACTCTCGGAAAATCTTTATTCATAATTCTCTCTACTCTCCCACATATTGTCAGATTATGCCAATTTCAAAAAACGTTGGCATTTTAGAAACCACTGATATATTGGCTTTTCCCGCCGGAGGCGGGAAAAGCCAATAAAACCGTGCCTCGCAAAATGAAAAACGGATCAAATCAGCGTTTCCTTAAATTATCATATAGTATATTATATACCCGATATGCCGATTTGTAAAGCGGCAGAATAACCAAAATTTAGACAGCAGTCTAGGATATTATTTATAACCCGACTGTATATAGGAGGAAATCAATGAAGAACTACTACCTGTACCTTATCCGCCACGGTATCACGCAAGGAAATCTTGACGGAAGATATATCGGGCAGACCGATCTCGCTCTCTGTCCCGAGGGAAAACGGCAGATCGAGACCCTTGCCGCCGACGGGATATACCCCGAAGTCGGCAAGGTGTACTCCTCGCCGCTCGCAAGGTGCCTCGAGACCGCCGAGATCATATATCCCGAACAGAAGCTGATGATCGTCGATGAGATATCGGAAATGAACTTCGGCGACTTCGAGGGGAAAACGCAGCGGCAATTGCAGGACTTGCAGGTCTACACGGACTGGATACGAGGCGGCGCAGACGCCGCTCCGCCGAACGGCGAAAAGTTCGGCGACTTCACTCTGCGGTGTATCGAGGGGCTGGACACTATCTTCTCGGATATGATGAGACGCGATGTGACACGCGCAGCCTGCGTCACCCACGCGGGGGTCATCACCAACCTCCTGTGCGGCTACGGTCTCCCCAAAGGTCAGCCCGCGGACTATATGTGCGCCCCCGGAGAGGGCTTTGAGATAATCCTCACGCCGTTCCTCTGGCAGAAGGGACCGACGTTTGAGATATCGGGGCGGCTGCTGTAAGACCGTCCGTCCGGCGGGTCATATAGGATACGAAACGACAGCCCGATCACGATAACGTGACCGGGCTCAGCTTGTAAAGGCAATACCGCACTCAGGCTGCCGCCGCAGATGAGGGTTTATCGACCGCCTGCTTTGATGATGACCGATAAATCACAATTCGTGGAATATGGGCTTCATCTTCTCATACGTGCAGAAGCGCTTAAATCCGAGACTTTTTAACAACTCCATACCCTCCGAGATGTACGCGCCGAGATGAGCAGGCTGATGTGTGTCGCTGCCGATAGTGATTATCTCGCCGCCCAGCTCACGGTAAAGCTTTAAAATATCAACGGAGGGCATACTGCCGCTCAGACCGTAACGCCGATAGGACGTGTTCAGCTCGATGCCCTTGCCGCCGCTTATAACGACTTTCAGTATCTCCCGTATAAACGGTTCGAGCAGCTCAAACGGATAAGCGCCGTGCTCCTCGTGCCGTACAATCAGATCCATATGCGCAAGCACGCTGTAATTTGTGTACGACCTCACGACCTTCAGCATCTCCCCGTAGTAACGCTCGTTATACTCGCGCTGTGTTTTGCCACGCTGGAAGTCGCCCGTCCAGAACTCCATATCGTCGACCTGATGTATGGACAGCAGCGCGAAGTCCATCTCGTACCGTTCAAACAGCGCGTTGAACTGCGGAATAGTATGTGACTGCACGCCGCACTCCAGACCCGCCTTGACAGCTATTCTGTCCGAATACAGCGCCTTGACGCGCGCGAACTTCTTAAAATATCTCGGGTAATCGACGTTTAGACACGGATATCCGCCGCTGTAACGTATCTCGCGCCCGCTGCCGCGGTCGTCCTTGATGCCGTAATCCACATGATCGGTAAAGCATATTTCGTCCAGGCCTATATTTATCGCATCCTGCACGATGGTCTCCATCGGGTAGTCGCTGTCGTCGCTGAACTCGCTGTGTATATGGTAATCCGCAAGCATTTTTCTCCCTCTTTCTCTGGTTCTCAATGTTATTATAGCAAACCGTTTTTGATTTGTCAAGTAAGAAATGCTTTTGTTTATACGGTATCCGTTTGTTTCCTCCCGTTGATAACATAGCGGCGGCAATACCGTATCGGTATCGCCGCCGCATCTATATCTAAGTCGATATTTCATACCTTGAATACACCGCGGTGTGTTCAGATACCCGCCGCTTTGACAATACGTTCGATCTCATCCGCGTAATCGAGCAGTATCTCTCCGCCCTCAATGACCACGTCCAGAACCGTCTCAAGCGCGGCGGTATTTATCTCCTCGCAGACCGTCTCGGGCAGCAGCCCTTTTTCACGGCAGTAGTCGGCGGCGCCGCTGTTTTGCATATGTTTCAGCACCTCAAGCTGCGTCACCGTGAGCATATTCGCGAAGTCCTGCCACTCCGCGGGCAGCGCCGAGAATACTTCGTTCCGCTCCCGCGGCAGCTCCTCGGGCTCATCGGGAGCAAGCTCTGCACAGTGCGCGACCTGCTCGTCAAACTCGTCGTCGGCGATCATCATCGACATCTCGTTAATATCATCGAGCACGTCCGTATACGGCGTTTCCTCGTCGACGATCAGCTTCTTCGCCAGCTCGTCCGACTGTTCGCGAATACGCTCCAGCTGGGAAACGTCGATCTCCACCTTCTCGCGGACGTATTCCACAGGAGCGTCCGCAGCCGCTTTCCGCGGCTTTTCGGCGGGCGTGATACCGTTTCGCCTACAGTACTCCGCAACAGCCGTCGGAATGATCTTCTCAAAACCGTCCTCCGACACCGCCGCCATCAGCTTGTCACGGTTGCGGATATCGTTCAGCAGCATGGTGATATTGGGAATGATGTAGCGCTTGAACTTTGTATGTCTCCGCAGCTCCGCCTCTACGCTTTTCAGCAGGTAGCCGATAAACCCTCTCGAGGGCGAGAAATCGAACACCTCCAGCGACGGTTCGCCGCGCTTTATGCAGTAGCGCTCAAACGCACCGACCCTTGTCGGACGGAAGCCGTCTGTGCGCTCAAGGTCGACCACCGCGCCGCGGAACGGCACCCACGAGTAGTCCTTCCTCACCTTTCCGCAGAGCAGCTCGATAATATCAACGCCGCGCTCGTTGAAGTACGCCGAAAGAGCTTTCAGAGCCGCCTCGCACGCACCGTTGATAAGCGGGCGGGTGCTGTCGGACAGGAAAATGCTCCCCTTGATGTTGTACGCCGAATACTCGGCAAGATAGTCCAGCTTCCCGCCGTAAATGCCGTTCTCAAACTCCTCCGCGAAACGGTTTCTCGACGAGCCGCCCGCCGCACCGACATACTGTGTGATGTCGGGGTAAAGCGCGGTGATATCGTTGTACACATAGAAATCCTTGAGCCATCGCGGCAGTATCTCGTCGAGATACCCCGCAAAGCCTCGGCAGCCCTCCCACAGCTCCAGCAGCCGCCCGAACGCCTCCGCGGCGCCCGAAACACCGATCTTGTTGAGCAGCTCATAGCAGTACAGCAGCACGTACGGCTTGTCGACCTCGGGGTACTTTCCGCGCCTTACGTCCGTCCTCCATGTGAAATACGTGCGCAGCTGCGAATTTGACATCGCCATATACACGGGCTGCGGAAGCGCGCAGAAAACGCGGCGGTTGAAATCGTCCTCCACGTCTGCCATAAACTCTCCCTGCCCGACAAATGTGACCTCGGCGCAGCGCTTGGTTATATAACCGTTGTCGGAGGTCTCCTCAAGGTCGCGCATCTCGCGTATCTTATCCAGCATAAGCTCGTCCGCGGGGCTCATATGCTCGGGGATATGCTCGCGCGGATAAGCGGCGCGGACGCTCTCCCGAGGCGGCGTGACCTTGCCCGAAGCGGGATTGCCCAGAGTGGGATTGCCCGGAGCGAAACTGCGCGGCGGTATCTTCTCGGGCTTATAGTAACCGTCCGTGCTTTTCCGCGAATCCTTGACTGCCTGCTTTATCTGCTGCCCGAACTCCTTGGGTACAAACTTCGCCGCCTCGTCAACAACGCTGTCGACGGTATTGACGAGCATTCTCTCAATGGTCTTACGTATTTCCTCAAGCGTTTTCCCGCCCGTATCAATGAATTTCTTGAACTCGTCGGACAATCCAATTCACCACCCAAATTAAGGCAACACCGCACAATTAGCGGCTAACGCCTTTGCCGTCCGCTTGCTTGCATATTTTCCGTCATAGAGCTGAACAAAGTTCAGTTCGTGCACAATTCGTCCTAGCACGCATTATGCGCTGTTCGCAAAACGCTGCGTCAGCCTTGCGTCGTCCTCATTGTACAATCTGACGAAAAATCTGACTGTGCAATCGAACGACAATAATTGTGCGGAGTTGCCTAAAAAGCCGTCAGTCGATATCGGCGAAGTACATAAGCTCCTCCCAGTTATCGGGAAATCCGAGATCGGACAGCCGCGCCGCGCCCGAATTCTTTTTCAGCATACGCGAGATCGGCTTGACTACGCGCTCGTTCCAGTTTTTCTTGTCATGATACAGCTGCTTCATTACAATGATGTACCCGAAAACGTCGTCGGACAGCTCGGGCTCGAAATCACGCGGCGTTTTCGGCAGCACGGGGAAACGATTGCCGTAAAGCCTGTTGTAGTGCGCGCAGTAGTTGCGCAGCTCGTTCAGGCAGAATATCCAATTGTCCATCTCCGACGCGGAGCAGCCGTAGTAATCGTTCGCGAGCGCCTTTTTGTCCGAGCCGTGCATATCCTTGTAAAAGAACGCGAGAGTGCCGAAGCTGAACAGCTCCATAACCACCCAGAGCGGGAATTTTCCGCTGTACTTGGAGTTGTAGTGCTTAACGAATTCGCGCTCGTCATTGCACTCGATGAGGTAATTTACACGCGACATAAAGCCCTGATGATTATGCGAGCGGTCAAAGCTGGACGGATTGAGGTAGCCCGTCGCGCCGTACTTCAGCGCATGGAAGTTCGACACCGCCGCACGCAGCGCGATCTCGATCTCCTCGAGCGCCGCGATCAGCACGCTGCGCAGCTTTCTGTCCATCTCGTAGACCGCCATCACCTTCTCAAACGTAGTGTCCTCCTCGTAGCGATGTTTGTTTACGGAGAACGGCTCGAAATAGTTGGAAATACGATAATAATTTATGAATCTCAACGTTTCGCGAGCCTTTTTTTCGTCTCCGATAACGCAACCGCGCTCTTTCAGCTTGGCGATCTGCTCGTTTATGGTTGATGGTATTTTTGCAGCCATGGCTTCCCCCGAAAAATTATTTTAGTCTGCCCTCTTTAACTTTTAACATATACTCCGTCATATTCTCGTCCTCGGAGACGTTGTAGGTATACCCGAACCGCTCCGCAATGCTCTTTGCCATTGTGCGGAACAATTCGCAGCCCGTAAAGACCGCTGTCCATAAATGAGCGTAATCACTGTCGGAATAGGTCGCGGCGTACTGCTTGTACAGCTCCTCGGGAAGATACCGCTTGTAATTCTTTCCCATTTTCCCCGCGGACACCTTGAAATCGTGCGTTGCGCCGATATACCAGTCGGTCATTTGGTTGAGCATATCGCGGACGTAATGATTGAACATCTCCATAGCATACGGCAGTTCGTCGCGGGCTATTCCCTTTGCCACGTTGTTCAAACACCACCAGAACTCATTACAGCAGTCATGGAACAGCTTCTCCGTCGGCTGCTTTACAAACCAGAAGTTCTCCCGCGGCTTTATTCCGGAAAGCTCACCCGTCTTGTCCAGAAGAACGACGGCGGGCTCTCCGTCATCAATATAGGGATTGCTTGTTATGCTGAGATCAATGCGGTTTCCGTCCTCAAAAATCGCCAGAAAAACAAAGTCTCCGTCGTTGGCGGGCGGTAAAAGCGTTTGGGTCTCGGGAGTCTGCAAAACCGCGATCTTCCCGAATTTCTCCTCCAGCCACGCGGTATTATTCCAAAAGGGAGCGACGTCCTCAACGAAATACACTATATCGTAGTCCTGATAAATATCCTTTTTAACGTGAACGTCCGCTCTCGAACCGCTCATCATTACAGCAAGGATCCTGTCGTCCTCCTTGGCGGTTTGGATTATCAGATCGAGCATTTCCCGCTCCGTGCGTAATTTACTCATCGAACCAGAATACCTCCCTCTCGTGCTTACTTTCACGCGTCATAAGCGCGTTGATGCTCTTGCGCGGATCGCTGCCGTTGTAGCAGACGTTGACTATCTGCTCGATGATGGGCGTGTCGATATTATGCTCTTTTGCAAGTCTGAACGCCGTTTTACTGTTCAGATATCCCTCGACCGTGCCTACCTGCTTGACCGCTTCGGCGGCGGGAGTGCCTTGTCCGATAAGAAATCCGGCGCGATAATTACGCGAATGCTGCGAGGTGCAGGTGACGATGAGGTCGCCGATCCCCGCCATGCCCGTAAAGGTTTTCCAATTCGCGCCGAGACCCACGCCAAGACGCGTTATCTCGGTCATTCCGCGCGTCATGAGAGCCGCGACGGTGTTGTCGCCTAGACCCATTCCGCGCGCTATTCCGCAGCCGAGCGCTATCGGGTTTTTCAGCACACCGCCAAGCTCGCAGCCCGCAACGTCATCGTTTACGTATATCCTGTAACACTCGTTGGAAAGCGTAGTCTGTATATACTTCGCGGTCTCGGGATCGTAAGCCGCACAGACCTCCGTCGTCGGTACGAAACGCGCGATCTCCTCCGCGTGGCAAGGTCCCGTTATCACTGCGACGGGATTTTCGGGCAGCTCCTCGCAAAGCAGCTCGGACAGGCGCTTTCCCGTCGCCTCCTCCAGACCCTTTGAAGCGTTGACGACTACCGTGCGTTTGTCAACGTATTCCTTGACCGAGCACACAGCCTCGCGGTAAAACGCGGACGGTATGCACACCACCACGATATCCGCACCCGAAACGCACTTCGGATCGGTGGTAACGCCCAGATTATCGGGAAGTCTTACTCCGGACAGCAAGCGCTTGTGCTCGCGCAGCGTGCGGAGCTGCTCCGCCTCCTCCTCGAATTTCGTCCATGTTGTGACTTCGTGACCGTATTTGCTGTACAGTACTCCCAGAGCCGTGCCGTAGCCGCAGCCCAAAATAGTTATCTTTGCCATATTAAATACCCCCGGCTTAAAATTTACCGTATACGGCTATTTCATCTATTGGTTTTGATTTTGCGTGAAGCGGCGACGGCTCGGCGCCCTCGGCGGGATAGCCCATTACCAGCAGCGCGGTCGGCTCGATATTGTCGGGCAGTTCAAACTCGCACCTTACCGCCTCGGGAATAAAGTGCATTACCCAGGTCGTGCCTAAGCCCAGATCGGCAGCGGCAAGCATGATATGCGTCGCGACAATGCTTGCGTCAATGTCGCCGCTGTTCTTCCCGTCATAACCGCGCACCCAGCATTCGTCTTTGTCATAACACACGAGCATTGCCGTAGGCGCGTTAAAATGGCACTCGGTGCATTTGCGGAGCCTTTGTATGTCATCACCGCTGTTGACGACAAGTATGCGCTGCGGCTGACGGTTGCATGCGGTAGGAGCAAGCAGAGCCGCTTGCAGAAGCTTGTCAATAACGTTCCGCTCCACGGGCTTATCCAAAAAGCTGCGTACCGAATACCGCGCAGCAGCCAGAGCCAAAAAATCCGTCTCCATATAGTTTTTCCTTTCAGAACCTGTTCTCCGAATCGCTTTGCTTTTCTGCGATTTTTCACGGTGCGAGCGGGCAGCCGTGTACAACGCGGCGCTTTATAAGATGCCGTCTCTGCCCCATCGCAGCACGGTTTTGTAGCCGAGCTTGCCGTACCATTCGGCAACGTATGTAAAGTGGATATAGCCAAGGTCATAGCCCTCTTCTTTGAGGATCCGAGTGGCGTGACTGACCATCGTAAGTCCTATCCCTCTGTCGCGGTACTCGGGGAGCGTTCCCACGCAGCCGGGACCGCCGACCTTGATCACACGCCCGTTGACGTTGTGTTTGCCCATATCGCTAACGTGACAGAAGCTCACGGGCTCGCCGTTCACATAGCCGCAATATATCCGCTCGACCCCGTCAAAATACTGCACCCAATCGGGGTCGACTTTTTCCACGATCTTCTTTATCACGTCAAGGCTGCCGTTATAGAAGCCGAACGAAACCGAGCTGTCGAAGTGTTTTGCGTATTTGTCCGCGTCAAAGTCCGCGAGCGGAAGTATCATCTCATCGAAAATCTCCCCGTCGGGTATGGCGCGGATATACTCCTGCTCAAAGAAATTCGGATGCATACTGTTAAATAATAATATGCTTTCCTGTCTGTTCAAAGTTCTCCCTCCGTTCACTTTGATTTTTCGCCGAGCTTTTTCTCGGTGTGCGAGATGAGCCGCTGAATGTTTCCGTGATGCTTAAAGATTATCAGACCGCCGCAGAACGCCGCTATTATCGTGTTGACGATAAACGCGGGGTCGTGGTCGGCAAAATATCCGAACAGCGGAGCAGCCACGCAGAAGAACCCCGAAGCTATGCAGCTCCCGAGCGAAACATATCTTGTTATCGCAACAAGCACTATGAAAATCCCGAGTAGTATGCAGGCGATCCTCCAGTCAAGCACGAAAATCGCGGAGATAGCCGCGAGCACGCCCTTGCCGCCCTTAAAGCCGTAGTACAGCGGAAAGCAATGCCCGACTATCGCCATAAACACCGCCATAAACTCGACCCATGTCATATTTGAAGCCGGGTCCATGGTGTTCACGCCGCCGATATACATAAACGACAAGCGCACGATAAGCACCGCTATCGCCGCCTTTGACACATCGCCGAGAAGCACTATCCCCGCCGCGCCCTTTCCGAGAACGCGCAGAGTATTCGTAAGCCCCGCGTTGCCGCTGCCCATAGTGCGGATATCCTTGCCCGTCTTTATCTTCGCCACGATTATCGAGGTGTTTATCCCCGCGAGAAGATACGGCACGACAAGCATTATAATGTAACACAACCAGATCATTCCGTGCTGTCCTTTCTGTTTTCCATCTTTTCGATTATCAGTCCGTTGAGCTTTACGCTTATTTGCGGTTTTTTGCCGCGCAGCGAGCTCTGTATTACTCGCCTCTTTCGCGGATAGAGAGCTTTATCGGCGTTTTGTCAAGTCCGAACGTTTCGCGTATCTGATTCTCGATGTAACGCTGATACGAATAATGAAACAGCTCCTTGTTGTTGCAGAACACGACGAAGTTCGGCGGGTTGCTGCTCGCCTGCGTCATATAGTAAAGCTTCAGGCGCTTGCCCTTGTCGGAGGGCGGCTGAACGCGCGAAGTCGCGTAGCTGAGCATATCATTGAGAACGCCCGTGGAAATACGGCGTGAATGCTGCTCGCGGACAAGCTTTATCAGCTCGAACAGCTTGTCGAGCCGCTGTCCCGTCTTTGCCGAGATGAAAACGAACGGCGCGTAGCTCATAAATGAAAAGTCCGTCTGTAATTTTTTGGTATACTCGGACATAGTCTTGTCCGTTTTATCCTCGACCGCGTCCCACTTGTTTATCGCGATAACGCACGCCTTGCCCTTATCGTGAGCGTAGCCCGCTACCTTGCTGTCCTGCTCGGTAAAGCCTACCGTGGCATCTATCATGACTACGCACACGTCCGCTCTGTCTACCGCCATAAGCGCGCGGAGTACGCTGAAATGCTCGATGTTTTCGGTCACTTTAGCCTTGCGGCGCATTCCCGCGGTGTCGATGAAGATATACTTATCTTCGCCGCGGACTACCTCGCTGTCTATCGCGTCGCGAGTCGTGCCCGCGATATCGGAAACAATAGAGCGTTCCTCGCCGGTTATCAGGTTGACGAGCGACGATTTCCCGACGTTGGGCTTGCCAATTACGGCTACCTTGATAGCGTCCTCGTCCTCGGGCTCGGCTTCCTCGGGCGGCATAAGCTCGAAAACCGCGTCCAGCAGGTCTCCCGTGCCGTGACCGTGCACCGCCGAAACGGCTATCGGGTCTCCGAGACCGAGATTGTAGAACTCGTAGAACTCGGGCGGCGGTTCGCCTACGCTGTCGTCCTTATTGACGGCGAGCACGACGGGCTTGCCGCTCTTGGTGAGCATAGCCGCGACGTCGGAGTCGTTCGCCGTAACGCCCGTTGTAAGGTCGGTGACGAAGATGATACAATCCGCGGAATCGATCGCAAGCATCGCCTGCTCGCGCATCTGAGCGAGAATAACGTCGTCGGTCTTGGGCTCGATACCGCCCGTGTCGATGAGCATAAACTCACGGTTCAGCCATTCGCAGCGGCTGTATATCCTGTCGCGGGTAACGCCCGGGGTGTCGTCGACTATCGACAGGCGCTTGCCCACGAGCTTATTGAAAAGCGTGGATTTCCCGACGTTCGGGCGACCCACTATTGCTACTAACTGCATTTTCGGTTTCCTTTCTTTTGCGCATAAATACTCAATTATAGTATAACACATATCGGGAAATTTTTCAAGCGTTTTGTCAAGAAAATACACAAAACAATGCCGCACCGCATAAATACGGGCAAAAAGAGAGACAGCCAAAGCTCGGTCGGTATAAGACCAAACGAAAGAGGCTGTCTCTCAAAGTATTCTTTAATTATCAGCGTCGGCGCCCGAGGAAACTATGCCCCTGTCCGCGTCGATAGTCACGGCTGTGCCGCTGCGGAGTATCGCCGCCGCGTTCTCGGCTCCGACGATGACCGGGATATCCAGCGCCATTCCGACGATGGCGGCGTGCGAGTCTGCGCCGTTCTCCTCGGTAATGATGCCCGCCGCCGTCTTGAGCAGCGGCAATACCTTGTTGGAGGTCTTGCGTATAACGAGTATCTGACCCGACTCGAAACGCTCCAGCGCGTCCTCCTCGGTCTGCGCCACGCATACGGGAGCGGTCACGGTGCCTTTGGTGATACCGGTTCCCGTGACGAGAACGTCCCCGACGATATGCACCTTCATAAGGTTCGTAGTGCCCGAAACGCCCAGCGGCACTCCGGCCGTGATAACGGTGAGATCGCCGTTTTTCAGCAGACCTGCCGCGACAGCCTTTTCAACCGCGTGATGGATAAGGTCGTCGGTGTTGGTCATCATCTCCTCCGCCATGATCGGGATAATGCCCCACGACAGCGCCGCCTGCCGCCACGCCACTTCGCTGGTCGTGCAGGAGATTATCGGACATTCCGGACGGTAACGCGATATCATACGCGCAGTAGCGCCGGTCTTGGTAACGGTGATTATCGCCGTTGCACCGAGATCCATTGCCGCGCTCACGGTCGCGTGCGAGATAGCCGCCGAAACGTTCACGCAGTCGCGCGTTTCCTGCTTGTAGAAGCGCTCTTTATAGTCGATCGCCTTTTCGGTGGTCTCCGCGATAAGCGCCATGGTCTTGACCGCCTCGACGGGATGTTCGCCCGCGGCAGTTTCGCCGGAAAGCATGATAGCGCTCGTGCCGTCGTAGATGGCGTTCGCGACGTCGGTGGTCTCGGCGCGCGTCGGACGCGGATTGTGTATCATGCTCTCGAGCATCTGCGTCGCCGTAATGACCTGCTTGTTGGCGTTGTAGCCCTTTGTGATGAGCATTTTCTGTATCTGGGGTATCTCCTCGAAGGGTATCTCAACGCCCATATCGCCGCGCGCGACCATAATGCCGTCCGAAACGCGCAGGATATCGTCGATGTTCTTCACGCCCTCGCCGTTCTCGATCTTGGAGATTATGCGGATATCGCCGCGCCCCTCCTCCTCGAGTATCTTGCGGATGGCCAGAACGTCCTCGGGGCAGGTGACGAACGACGCGGCAATGAAATCAAAGCTCTCCTGCGCCGCGAAGCGGATATCCGAAATATCTACCTCGGACAGATACGGCATCGACAGCTTGATCCCGGGGATATTCACGCCCTTGTTGTTGGACAGTATTCCGCCGTTGAGCACCGTGCATACGATATCGGCGGTTCCGTCGGCGTTGTGGATAATATCGGAGCAGCGCACGGTGACGTTGCCGTCGTCGATGAGTATGCGCGTTCCGACGTCGATATCGTCGGGGAGGTTCTTATAGGTGATGGAAACGCGCGTATTGTCGCCCTCGACCTCGGCAGTCGTGAGCACGAACGTGGCTCCCGTCTTGATCTCGACCTTTTTGTCGTCCTTGAACTTCTTCAGCCGCACCTCGGGTCCCTTGGTGTCAAGCAATGTGGCAACGGGCTTTCCGAGCTCCTGCGCAACTCTGACCACCTGATCGTGAGTGACCTTGTGGCTCTCGTGAGTGCCGTGCGAAAAGTTCTGCCGCGCAACGTTCATTCCGTTCTCGATAAGCAGTCTGAGCACCTCGTCGGACTGCGTGGACGGTCCGAGCGTGCAGACGATCTTGGTTCTTCTCATAGGTTATTACGTCTCCTTTCGTAGTGCGCGGTATGCCGCGTCCGTAATCGTTCTCTAAGGAACCGCTGATTAAACGGCTTTTCCCCGCCTCCGGCGGGGAAAAGCCAATAAAACCGTGCCCTGCAAGCTGAAAAACGGATTAAATCAGCGTTTCCATAATTATTATAACCTATTATGCGTATTTTTTCAAGAGCAAAAAGAGCAAATCACACCTTTTTGCGGACAAAACTTTTCCCGTGCCGCTTGCAATTCCCGAGAAAATGTGGTATAATCGGTATATAAGGTGCAGGAAAAGCCTGCCCGCGGCATATGTGCAGAAACGGAGGTATTATGGTAGAATTGAAAATCAGTCCCGAGGGAGCGCTGAAGCGCCTCAAGGAAGGAAACGACAGCTATATCGAGGCTCTCTGCGGCATCGGAGATACTTCGCCCGAATGCCGCAAAAAGGCACTCGGCGGTCAGCAGCCTTACGCGGTGATCATCACCTGCTCGGACTCGCGCGTTATACCCGAGGCGATCTTTTCGGCGGGAATAGGCGAGCTGTTCGTTATCCGGGTAGCGGGCAACGTTATCGACGATCACCAGCTCGGCAGCATTGAATACGCCACGGGGCATCTCGGCACGGGGCTTGTCGTTGTGCTCGGTCACAACCACTGCGGAGCGGTGGGCGCGGCGATGGGACACTCGCCCAACGGCTACATAAAGTCGATAACCGACGAGATAGTAAAGGCTATCGGCGACGAGCGCGACGACACGAACGCCTGCCGCCTGAACGCTCTCCACAGCAAGAAGGTCATCGAGGAGAGCCTCAAGGACAGCAGCTTGAAGGTCGTTTCCGCGCTGTACTGCCTCGAAACGGGCAAGGTAGAATTCTTCGAGTGAATAAATGCGCGGCTGAGAAAATCTCAGCCGCGCCGTATTGTAAAAAAAGTACACACTCAGACTGTCGAGAAGCCCTCAGATGCGAGAAAACCGCTCCGCGGCTAGCCTTTGTGGCTGCCGCGCGGGCGGTTGACGAAGCAGATGAGGGTTTATCGACAGTCTGACGCGGCTGAGATTCTCTCAGCCGCGCTTGTTATTTGCCTGTTATCACATCTCAATAACGACTTCGTTTACGTCCTTGAGAACGTTCTCGGTGATGAGGTTCTCGGGGAGCTTCTCGCCGTTTACGGTCACGGACTTAACGCCGTGCTGCGAGCCGTTGGGGTTCTTGACGGTGACGTTGAGGATATGACCGCGGAAGTTCTTCTTCATGGTGAACTCCTTCCAAGCCGACGGGATAGACGGATCGATCACCAAGCCCTTGGTGTTCGGGTTCAGTCCGAGAATACCCTCGGTCGTGCCTACCATAACGGTGGACGCGGTACCGGTCAGCCAGTGAACGTGCGCTCTGCCCGCGAAAGGACTGTCCTTGCCCTCGACGAACTGACCGTATACGTACGGCTCGAGCTCGCGCTTCTCCGCCTCGTCATTGTAGGTCGCGGGAGCAGCCTCCGTCCAGTACTTGTACGCCATATCGCCGCGTCCGAGCTTGGACTCCGCGAGAATAAGCCAGCCCTGCGGCTGAGAGAAAATGCCCGCGTTTTCCTTGATGCACTTGTTAAAGCAGTGCATAAGCGCGCCGTCGAACGCATGCTTGTCATAAGGCGGATACATTACCATCGCGCCGTAAGGAGTATTAAGCTCGCGCTCTACGCTGTCGAGTGCCGCTTCCGCCTGCTCCTTGGTAGCAAAGCCCGAGATGACCGCCCACGACTGCGGATTGAGCCACATGGAAGCCTCGGGATCGGTACGCTTGCCGATGACCTCGCCGTCCTCCTTGTAGCCGCGGATAAATCTGTCCTCGTTCCAGCAGGCGTTGAGTATATCGGTGAGCTTCGCGTTGATATCGTCGAGGTACTTCACATACTCGGTATCGTTCTTCTCAACGGCGTAGCCGCGCAGTATCTTGATAGCGTAAACGAGCTGGAACGCAACGAACGTGGATTCGCCCTTCTTGCCGAGGCGCAGACAGTCGTTCCAGTCCGCGTGCAGACCCGCGGGCATTCCGTGGTTGCCGAGATTGTTCATCGAGAACGAGATAGCTCTCTTGAGGTGGTCGTAAACCGTGCCCTTTTCACCGTTGTTCGCGTAGAAAATCTCCTCGTCAAGGAACGCGGTGTTTCCGCTCTCGCCGATGTACTTCGCAACAGTCGGGAACAGCCAGAGAGCGTCGTCCGCGCGGTAGGACGGGTGACCCGTCTCCTTAACGTACTCGGGATCGTCGGGGGTGTTCTCGTGACCCGCGTTGTGGGTGTACTTAACGAGCGGCAGGCCTGCGCCGTTCGTTACCTGAGCGGACAGCATAAACACGATCTGCTCCTTTGCCATTTCGGGCGCGAGATGGATGATTCCCTGGATATCCTGAACGGTGTCGCGGTAACCGAAGCCGTTTCTCAGACCGCAGTACTGGAACGAAGCTGCGCGCGACCAGATAAACGTGATAAAGCAGTTGTACGCGTTCCATGTATTGACCATATTGTTGAAGTTGGAGTCGGGAGTGTTGACCTGGAGATTGTCGAGCTTGCTGTGCCAGTAGTTTTTCAGCTCGTCAAGCTCTTTCTCGACAACGCCGTCCTTTTCGTATTTCGCGATAAGCTCCTTTGCGGTGTTCTCGTCCTTCTGACCGAGAATGTAGGTCAGCTCCTTGGTCTCGCCGGGTTGGAGCGTTATATCGCTCTGGAGCGCGCCGCAGGAGTTGCCGCAGTAGTTGAGGTCGCCCTTCAAGCCCTCCTCGATGCCCTTGGGGTTAGCGTAGCCGCGGTATGTGCCGACGAACGCGTCACGGTCGCCGCAGTACGCGTCCACCTTAGCCTTGGCAACGCCGAGGAAGCGCGACTTACCGCCCTGAAGCTCATTCTGGCGCTGGAGCAAGAAATTGCCCTTAAAATATGTGTGAGTGATGAACAGGGTATACTGGAGGTTCACTTGATCCTGCTCGTAATTGTTGTCGTTGACGAATTCGCAGTAGCCCGTAACGGAAAGCTTGCGGGGCTTGCTGTCGGTGTTGGTGATCTTAGCCGCCCATACCTCGTAGGTCTGACCCTGCGGAACGTAATAGGACACCTCGGACTTGATGCCCTTATACTCAGAGGAGATAACGGTGTACGCGGTGCCGTGGCGGCACTCGCTCTTGTACTCGTCGAGGGGCTTGCAGACGGGCGCCCACGAGCCACTCCAGTATTCGCCGCTCTCGTTGTCCTTGATGTAGACGTAGCGGCCGGGCTGGTCGTTTGCAACGCCGTTGAAGCGGTAACGGATAATACGACCGTTAGCGCCGCTCTTCTCGAAGCTGTAGCCGCCGGCGTTGTTCGAGATGATGGCACCGTAGTTCGGGTCGCCGAGATAGTTCGCCCAAGCCGAGGGCGTATCGGGGCGCGTGATGACATATTCCTTGTTTTGTTCGTCAAAATGACCGTAGTTCATAAATGTTGACCTCCGTATGTTTTTTGCAGCCGAACGGCTGATTTTTTTCGGTTATAGGTTAATTATATCACATTTTTCCCAACTTACAAGGGCGGTAAATTGTATAAATTTTCAGCGCGTTTTTTGGGCATTTTTACAAAAAGGGTTATTTACAGCTCTCCCCGACGCCCTTGACTTTTGCCGTGCGATATGATACTATAGTACAAAAGGGGTGATAACTATGATCAGAGCGGCGATATGCGATGATGACGCGGTAATGCTCGCGGGTCTTTGCGGACGGAGCTCGGAGGGCTTCAAGGCGCTCGGCGCGGAGGCGGCGGTTGACGGCTTCACGTC
>CAMWVP010000035.1 GCA_947177735.1 uncultured Clostridia bacterium | reverse complement strand
CCTGTGGCGGTGCTACGACACAGCATACCACAACAGATTTTATTTATCCAGCGGAATCGTGGGTTGTTCGAAAAAATCTCCATTATCAACAAAATGGATTGGGGTATATTCGGGCAAAGTGTCTGAATTCAGATAGTCATTTGCCATGTTGGAAAGGAATTTTTTGAACTTACTTTGGTCGCCGTTGTAGTGAAAAGTGATGATGTTTAACTTAGGAATTTCTCTTATTCTTGCCAATCTGTATCCTCCATAAAATCGTAATCATCTGCCGTGTATTCGTCAACATTCGTATCGTCCGTACTGCCTTTTGCTGAAATTTTTTGCTCGGCAAACTCCCGATTATTTCTCGCAATCAGATCATCAAGGTTGATTTTCCCACGAGTTCTGCGAACATTTCTGATTGCTTCTTTTCGATATTCCTCCATAATCTTCGGAGGGATATCTGTCAGCTCCGACAGTATCATTATGATCATCTCGACCTCGACAGCGTACCGAAACAGCCCCTTTGAAATTTTCGTGACGCCCACTTCGCTGCCCTTGACGATCTCTTCGGCGAGCTCTTTTGCGATGATATTTTTCTGCTTGCCAAGCTCCAGATCGGAGACATATTTCTGAATTGCCGCCGCGATAAATTCTGAGCGCGATCTCGAATATTTAGCAGCGTACTTGTCGCATAACTGTAATGTTTCTTTATCCAAACTGATACCTATTTTTTCTGCCATTTAACCCCTCTTTCCTGCGGTATGACCTTTTTGTGCAACCGCATTTCCCATTGTTGTCGCGCTCGTTGGATTTTTCCTTTGGTAGTGACACCTATGTTTCATACTTTTGTTTTTCTTGACATCAAACTTCACCTCCTGCAAATGGCTTTACAACGCGGTCGGCTTTGCCGTCCGCTGTGATTGCAGCACCGCTGCTTTAACCTGCATCAGAATAATGCGCTCAAATTTGCCCGTATTTGCCTCGCAAATTGCTCTGCCAAACTTGCGCAGAAACGGCTCAAATTTCGCTCCAATTGGGTTGGTCGAGCAGTTACTCTACTTGGCGGTCGAACCTCGTACAAATCGGCGCACACGCTTTCATTCGCGCTATGATGTTACCGTCACCCGTTTGGTGTTTCTACCGACACCCGAAAAGTTACCGTCACCCGCCGAGAGCGTATTGCAAAAGGCTTTTTCAACCTCGGGTGACGGTAAGTCGGTAAATTTTAAGGGGCGGGATTTTTACTGTCACTACCGTCACCCGACAGCAGTTCCAACCGAATTTTTCTCGCTCCGTGGCTGCGCTCGGATGAGAATTTAATTCCATAGTCCGCCAATTCATAAGCGTTCTGAACCAAATTTCTCGTGAGCCTATTAGGAAATATTTCTGTTTCAAATCGCGGTGCGAGCAGAGCGGCAAGCTCGGTTGCAGTTCCAACAAAATTCTTCCGTTCAACCATAAAATCAAAAATTGTCTCGATGAAGACTTTGTTTTTATTTTCTTTCTCGAGAAGAATTTCGTCGGAAATCCATCTGTGCCGCTCGCTGTCGAATTTCAATTCAATCTCATGGTTTTCTATGTCGCGTCCTACGCAGTAGAGCGTGGCGTTACGAGAGCCGCGCTTTGATTCCGAAAGAACAAAGCTGCCGTCGACACACCCACTCAATCCCGTAGTTCCAGAAATCATATTGAACGGATCGGCATCTTTTGTTTTTCGCAGATGATGTACCAGAACGATTGCGATTGTGTGCTTGTCTGCGATGGTTTTGAGAACAGACAGCTCTTTGTAATCTGTCGCGTAAGTACTGTCGGGCGAGTCGGAGCGTATTTTCTGAAGTGTGTCAATAAAAATAATTTTGGTGTCGCGGTGTTCCGAAATGAAATTCTCAATCTGTTCTTCCAATCCGCTGCCGATTGAGTTGGCGAGCAGTGCGAAGTGAAGCTGATCTGTTGGTTCTTCAGTCATCTCGTATAAGCGATTTGAATTCGGATTCTGCTGTCCTCCAAGCACAGGTACAACGATGTGCCTTGACTTGTAGTGGCGTTCAGCACAGGTTCACCTTTTGCCACGCTCAAACAGATGTCCAACGCCAGCCACGATTTTCCGATCTTTGGCGCTCCCGCCAGAATGAAAAGCCCTTGCGTAATAAGGTTGTCCACCACAAATTCAATCGGCTTCAGCGGTTCGGTCATGAGTTCCTCTCAGTTGATCGTATTTAATTTTGTCAATAGAATTTCTCCTTTCGTTTTCGAGTGATGAATTCATCTTAACATATCCAGCTAAAAACGTAAATATGGAATGGATTTCCGCAAAAAATGCAAAAATCCATTCCATACAAAATTTCATATTGATTTTTCTTGTTGATAATGCTAAAATGTAGATGGGAGGCGAATAGAATGACTGACAAAAACGGGATATACTTATCTGTGGACGGCGATGACGCGGTTCGGGTTATCATTGAGAACAATATTAAAATCCAAACCGATAGAATAAAAATATCCGAAGAGCTGATCGGCGAATTGGAATTTGATTTGTCGAATTATGAAGCTGTTCTTGACCGTATAATTGAAGAAACAGAACCGCTTGATGGTATTGGTGAATATTCGGAAGAGCAGTTTTCCAATGTGTCCAATGCGGCTCTTGAGTTGGCAGACGGAGTGC
The DNA here is from genome assembly GCA_947177735.1 of uncultured Clostridia bacterium. GTDB lineage: Bacteria > Bacillota > Clostridia > Oscillospirales > Ruminococcaceae > CAG-115. Next base: position 20,682 of record CAMWVP010000035.1, on the reverse strand, counting down.
GGGAGAACGATTTGACTTCGGGAATTCTGCTGCGGGCAACCGTAAATAAACTGCTTGATTTTGAGGACGACGGCACTGCAATGTGCTTGATGACAACGATGAGTAATATTGTTGACGCATTGCGCGAACCGTTGGACACACGGTATATTCTATACAAGTACCTTAAATCTCGAAGTGAGTTTGATACGCACGAGGAGTGGCTTTGGAAAAATATACTGTCCGAGGGCTATTTCTTCCGCAGAGACTATCCTTACGAGATTATAAACTACGATTTGTTTACTAATGAGCCGAAGCTTTCTCAGGTTTTCTTCTTCGATAATTATGCCGATTACTTTGTGTTCCTTTTTTTGAAATTTGCCAAGCAACAAAAGCGTGTGTTGGAATGTCCGTGCTGCGGCAAGCTGTTTGTACCAAAGTCCAATCGCGCCGAGATATACTGTGATAGAATCATCGTTGACGGTAAGACTTGTAAGCAGATTGCCCCGAAGCTGGCGAGGAAGCTCAAACAGCGAAACGATCCTCTGCTTGAGGAGTATGAGCGAGCAAAAAACAGGAATTACAAGCGGGTTGAGCGTTTTGAAAATTCCGGTGGTAGTAGGACAGTAATGCGATACACATTTGATGATTACAAGGCATGGTTAGATAAGGTCAGTGAAATAAAACGATTGTACTTGCAAGGAAAGGTGACAGCAGATGAGTTTAAAAGCGCCATTTTATCATCATAATTTAGCAATGCAGATTTCACATAAAAGGATTCATAGCGATGTACTGATATTGTTTGTCAAGATAATAATGCTTTGTTTTCTAACCATAATTCGTATATTTTTGCCGCCTTTGCAACCTGAAAGGCTGAGAAAACCAAACCGCCGCCATTCTCTGATCTGTCCTCTTGAATGGGATATTGATACTCGTTAGTAATCTCCTCATCACAAAAATCGTCAAAATGTTGATTTAGAAATATATCAAAATCCTCTTTTTCCTCGCTATTATTGAAAATAAGAATTTGATTATATTTTTTCTCCCTGCTGCAAAGGTCGTTTGTACTTTCGGTGAATATTGTAAATAGTTTGCCCTCTATAGTGCTTAAATCATAATAGCAATACCAAAAGTCATTTCTTGGGGAATATGTTGTCGCTTTAGGGAGATATTTTCTGTATTCATCGAAGACCCACAATTCGGATTCGAAAATAATTGTGTTGTGATACATGATGTTTAATTGCGCAAAATACATTGTTGGGTGAATATAAAAAGCAGCGGCTGGCATCCAGCCTTGCTGTAATTGACCATGTTGTTGTATACGGAATTCCGGAAACATTTTATGATATGCGTAATCTTTATTTCCCCAATCATACACCCAGTTGTCATATTCTTCGAGCAAAACTGATAATCTTTCCATCACGGAAAGATCAATACCAAAACGCTTCCTCCACAAATATTAAATTGCATAAAGTGGCGCGGCAGAGTCTGTTCCATATTTGCCGTCATTTAAACGCACATAGATAACGCCGTTTTTAATTTGTACAGCATTTGGCTCTTTATTATGCTTTTGATCAGAAGGGTAATTCTTCTCTAAATAATACGGCGTTCTGTTAGTGCTTTTTATTATAATTATATCAATTTCTTTCTCATCAATTTCAATAGTTTGAAGATCTATTTGGGGATGATATAAGGCAAATTTTGCCGATTGAATTATTTTTGATAAATTGTTTAAACTTAGACGATGCACGTCATTTTCAACTCCGTATACTTTTGTGAAGTCGGTAATTCCCAAAATCAAATATGCATCTTTATTTTCAATATTATTTGCCATGCATATTATATCCAATAGTAACTCGCCTTTATCTGAGTGCCATTCCCTTTTAAAATCCCCATACCCGCCTTCTCTGCCCAATGAGAGTAAATGTCTGATTTCTAGTTGTAACTTCTCTATGTCCATTAAAAAATCCTCCTAATGTGAATTCTGTTTTACCTTATGTTTAATTCATATAAACTTTATCGATTCCTTGTTAATCATTATAACACCATATAAGTCAGAAGTCAATACATTTTTTAGCTTTCAAGATCTGTGTTCGTCTAACATGGAGCTTTTCGAAATTCAGAGTCAAAATAGAAAAGCGCAGATGTTCATCTTTGCGCAAAATGCGAACAATGAACACGCTGAACAAAATTTCATTGAATCAGCAGATGTTTAAAGTGTGGTCGAAAATATTTGTAAAAGGGGTTGCGTTTAGAGAAAAAATGTGGTATAATAGCCGTGTGGGTAGTTCTTGGCTTGAAGGGAGTTATTATGGAAATAATTGAAAATATGATATATAACATGAGTTGCTTGGATGGTATGAAATCCCTGCCCGACAACAGCATTGATTTGATTGTTGCGGATCCACCTTACAATCTTTCAAAAGGAGCAAATTGGAAGTGGGATAACAGCGTAGAGTTAAGTGGTATGGGTGGTAATTGGAACAAGGTAATGTTAGATTGGGACAATATGACTTTTGAAGAATATTGGAATTTCACTTTTGCGTGGCTAAAAGAAGCGCAACGTGTTTTAAAGTCGACAGGGTCAATGTGGATATTCGGAACATACCATAATACTGGAATAATCAATGTTGAGTGTCAAATGCTTGATATTGAGATTATCAATGAAATAATATGGTACAAAAGAAACGCATTTCCGAATTTGTCAGGACGTAGAATTACTGCAAGCCACGAAAATATACTGTGGTGCCATAAGAACAGTAAGAAACGAGACTATTATTTTGATTATGAGTATTCAAAAAACGGCAATTTCTTCGAGGATGGTCTGAAGGTAAGGGGAAAACAGATGCGAACTGTTTGGGATATTCCCAACAACAAAGAAAAAGATGAGCTTAAGTTTGGCAAGCATCCGACCCAAAAGCCGATAAGAATATTGAAACGAATGATTATGCTATCGTCAAAATCTGACGATGTAATTTTAGTACCTTTTGCCGGAGTTGGAAGTGAATGCGTTGCTGCTAAAATTTGCGGGCGGAAATACATAGGTTTTGAGGTCGATGGGGAATATTTCAATATTGCTGAAAAACGTTTAAAAAATGTTGTGGAAGGAGGAGAGGATGACCAAGCGCAATTATCGTTATACGATTTGCAGAAGGCATCCAGTTGAAGTATGAGTGGATTTGCACCTGTTATCAAATGGAGTGGAAGCAAACGTAGTCAGGCGAATCAAATCGTTTCATTTGCTCCTAACAAATTTAACTGTTACTACGAGCCATTTGTTGGTGGAGGTTCGGTTTTATATGCTCTAAATCCTCGAAAGGGGATATGTGGCGATATCTGTGAACCTCTTGTTGGACTTTGGAATCAAATAAAGGATTCGCCGGAGAAAACAGTAATTGCATATGAATTGCGGTGGACAAGACTGCAGGAAGAAGGATACCAAGTCTTTAATGAAATCAGGGATAATTTTAATTTAACTCATGATCCAGCGGATTTGTTGTTTTTATCAAGAACCTGTGTAAACGGTCTGATTAGATTTAATTCAAAAGGGGAATTTAACAACACCTTTCATCATACTCGTCCTGGAATACACCCCGAACGATTTAAAAAAATTATTTTTGATTGGTCACATAAAGTACAAGGTCTCTCCTTTGTTTGCAAAGATTATAGGGAAACGACGGGTACAGCTCGAAAGGGGGATTTAATATATTTAGACCCTCCCTACTTTCATACCAAAGGGAGATATTACGGCAAAATAGATTATGATGAATTCGTTAATTTCCTTGAAGAACTCAATAAAAAGGGAATAAAATTTATGCTATCTTTGGATGGCGTGCGTGGGGATGATGATTTTACCATGCCGTTGCCTAAAGAGTTATATAAAAGGCATGTTTTTATTTCGTCTGGAAACTCAAGCTTTAAAAAAGTTATGAACAAAGAAAGCCTGGTAGTAAATGAGTCGTTGTATTTGAACTACTAAAAACTTATTTCATGAGATGAGCTATTAATATTAATAAGATAGTCTTTTAAAATTTCAGCTTCATTTGTGAAAGTCTTAATTTTAATAGTCCAACCATTATTATCAGGAGACATGATAAATGTCATATCACACTTGCTGTTATTGTACACGGTATCACTGTCCTGGCTTCTTTTCTCTAAATATGCGGCAGCAGAAATCACAATAAAATCATCAGCAATTATCTTTGTTGTCGCACGCTGCCAATTTCCTGTAGGGTTGATAGGACGTTCGGAATTAGGCATATACTTCATTAGAGCGTTAATGTAATTTTTCAAACCTATTCCAACGTCAGCTTCAAGATCAGCTGATTTCTCTTTGGATTCGATTGCCAATAGAATGGGCTTTTTAAAAGAATTACAGAATATTTCAATTATGTGATCAGGGCGTTTCCCTTGAACGCTTCCACTAACTCGAGGAAGTGATAGCCATCTAACTTCTTTATTATTGTGAATTAATGAAAAACCGCTCCAATCTCCACCAGGAGGGTTGCACATCCCTTCAAAGCAAGTATGCTTTAATCGATGCGAAAACAGATAGTGAATTCCCGTATCAACATCATCTTCATGATATTTATTTACCTTATTTGAGAACAAAGGACTTTCTAATTGAACTCTTCTATGAGCAAGTAGATTGAATGATTTTTTAATTTCAGATACATCAAAAATGTTTTCAATATCTTTTATCTGTGGGTTTGATAGAATAGGGGCATCTGTAATCAAGAAATCACTCAAACACAAAATAGATTTCCAGAGTCCGTTTCTCACAGCAAGCTGTCTGGGATTATCCATTAGCAATTTATAATTGGCATAATATATTGGACCATATATTATTGTAAGTGTTTCGGTTTCATTGTCAGAAAGCATCGCCGCTAGCGGCAAAGTTCCCCTGTCAGGTCGATCGTCATCACCACCCGGTTTAAAACCTTTTATAATGCTGAGAATAAGGTTTTTGTTCGAATTGGCAAGTTTATCTACCGTATTGACTGAAAAGCCGCTACAGATGTTTTTTATTTCACGGGCAAAATCCGGGCGCATTTCTTTAGGAATAATGCCAATTGGTAAGTCTTTTGATGTTAATCCGGTACTATACCTATCGATTGTTTCACGCAATTCTTTCATGTGACCATGTAAACATTTATTTGCTATTTTTTTGTGAAATTCGAACCGCTTATGGGCAATACAGTAATCGATTACATCGTTTTTGGAGCTATATAATTCTTGCCACTCTTGAGGTGTGAAATTTGTATTTGGATCAAATTTGTTAGATAGGAATTTTACAATGTTAAAGCATTTTTGAATAATAATACGCTCTTCTGTTTCCTTATTTATACCAGCCATGCGCTTTACCATATATCGTTGCAATTCCGATTCAGCAAAATCGTTTTCGTCAAACTCTTTAAGGTTTTCATCTAACTCCTTATCGAATGATTCAGAGCGAACATAAACTTGTGAAACAAAATTTTTAGCAACACGCGAAAAATTAATATAACTGTAAGGTACAGCAGCGTTGGGGAAACGTAACGCTTTGTGTTCCCTGTTTTGAGGATTCAACTCATATTTAACAAATTCAACGATGTATATGTAAGGACACCCCGTTCGACCAACAGAAAAAGCGCGCCCGCTTCTTTGCCAAGCTTGGTTTCCAGCTTGGAGCGCACTACAAAACTCAATAGCAAACAATATTATTTCGGTGTCATCCTTTACTTCTGAAATTATAGCATCGGGTGTCTCGTCAAGAAAACTTCCGTTTTCACGCAATGATTTAAATATATCGCCACTCCAACGAGAACGTCCGTTTTTGTTAAAACCGGGCAATAAGTCAATCTCCCAATCGTGTTCTGCTGAACCATAATGGAATTTTAAATTTAATGAAATCGTTGATGGTGCAAGAAGACGTTCTTTGCATTCACACGGAGAAACTTCACGTTTAATTAAGTTGGCAATCCTTTCACATTCGACAATATTATCGCCATGTATTCTAAATACCTTTTTCATATGTACCCTCCCTCACAACTATAAACAGTAATGAAAAATGTGTGGACTATGTGAACTTCAGATTACAGTTCCTAATATTTAATTGTAACACAAACCGCCATATTTTTCAAGTGTAATTAATAGCCTTTGTTTAATGTGCATCTAATCTTGCAATTGCAAAAATGCAATTTGTGCAAAACTAACAATTTTCGTCATTATTTTTTCGGCGTTTTTTATCCCCTATCGTGACACCACCCTCAGGTGCTAGTGGCAGCAATGCCGTGTGGGTTCAAGTCCCGTCACTCGCACCACAGATTTTATCTCGGAATTGGCTTAATAGAGCCGATTCCGAGATTCTCTTTTTCCCTGAAAATGCCGTCTGTCCATTGTTTGTCCATTATTCGGGGAATTTTGTCCATTACGGTCTAGGCGCTTGCCTTTTTCTTGCCAGAAAAGTCGAGAACCGAGGCGATTGCTTCACACGCTCTAGCTTGCGCTTCTTGGAATACATGGCAATATATGGAAGTTGTTGTGCCGATCACCGAGTGACCTAGCGCTCCTGAGACCGCCGCGGCGTCCACGCCCTCATTGATTAAAGCGCTCGCGTAAAAATGTCTAAACCATATGAAAACACGCTGTTAAATGATCTCGCACCTGTCAACGATTACATCAAGCTTATGACCGCGATTGTAGCGGTGAACGGTGTAGATCATTCTGAAACCGAAAGGAACGCAGTTCAGATAAAAGTCGGTTCTTCCTTCCTCGTGAACGACAACCTTTTTCAGCATTTCGCCGTAGATCTCGGTACTGTCGGTATCAATCTCGGCGGTATCATTCACTTGCTTTATGTAGCTGCGGATTCCGTCAAGCTGTTTCTTGTGAGCCGCCCCGACATTCTGACTTTCTGATATTTTTGCGGTAAGCCTTGCGATCTCACTGTCATAGAACTCAGTCTGCTTTTTCAGATCCTCTTTTGAAATCAGATCGTCAAGCATTAAGTCAATCGCCTTACGTTTCTTGCGGCTGAGGTTTTCAATTTCCTCTTTGAGTGGTTCGCAATTTACGGCAGGTTCATTCTTCTGTATAAGTTGAATATCTGCCATAAGCTGAGCGACGATCTCGGAGCGCGATATTTGAATTTGCTCCAAAATGTACTTCATACAGAAAGCGAGAACTTTTTCATTTATTGCTTTGTTGTCACAGCCCGCCTTGAACCCATTTGCGTCCACACGCGGATTATTACCATACTTCACCCGATTAACGCAGCGCAAGGAGCGCTTGTCTTTATCCTTTTTTCCGGTAACATTGTAAGAATATCCGCATTTCCCGCAGAATACTTTGCTGCTAAACCAATAATGGCTTGAATATTTCCGACCCTCGCGTGCCATTTTTCCGCGCTCCTCAATCATCTTTTGGGCTAAATCCCAAATCTCGCGCGAAATAATTCCCTCGTGATGATTTTCGATTGTGATCAATGGCGCGTCAGAGTTATCGCCGTTATTCTGAGCCCTTTTCTTGCTGAGAAAATCAACAGTGTAGTGCTTGTTTTGCGTTAAATCGCCAACATACTTATCGTTTTTCAAGATGCGATTAACGGCACCTTCACGCCACATTTTGCCTTGCACAGAGAACAATCCATTGGCATTTAATTCATTGGCTATCGTATGACAGCCCTTGCCCTCATAAACGTAACTATGAAAAATCCTGCGGACAATTTCGGCTTCCTCGGGAACGATCTCAAGTTTTCCGTTTGCGGTTCTGAAACCCAACATATTCTTATAACCGTAGACCCAACCTTCTTTCATTTTCTGCCGAATACCCCACTTGACGCGTTCGGAAACCTTACGGCTTTCCTCCTGAGCTATGCTTGCCATAATCGTCAAACGGAGTTCGCCGTCCTTATCGCGCGTGTCAATTCCGTCATTCATAAAAATAACTCCGATTTTTAATTCGGATAATCTGCGCGTGAAGTTGAGAGTATCGACTGTATTTCTTGCAAAGCGAGATACCTCTTTGGTAAGTATTAGGTTGATTTTTCCAGCCTCGCAGTCGGAAATCATTCGGTTGAATCCGTCACGCTTTTTTGTAGATGTTCCCGTTATACCTTCATCGTAATAAACCTCGATCAGCTCGTAATCTTCGTGATTGCCGATGTATTCGGTGAAATATTTTATCTGCGCCGAAAGCGAATGAAGCTGGTCTGCCATATCCGTTGAAACGCGGCAGTATGCCGCTACTTTAATTGTTCGATTCATTTTACCTCCTCTCCCCATTTGTGGGGATAAATCCCCCTGCATTTATATTTTACCACTTTAAAGCGGATTTGTCAAGATGTATTTTAAAATTTTCCGAATTTAACGCGTATCTATTTATAAATGCAAGGGGAAACCCTATCCGATTGTAAAGTTATGCAGCTTTTTTCGCGTTATCATTTTGCAAGGCAATAAGCTGTTCAAGCTGCTCGTCCGTGATCAGACCCTGTTTGTGAAATTCCTTATAGTAACCGATTTTCATAGCCTTAATAAATTCGGATTTGCAATCTTCGGGAATTTCAAATGTCTTTTCGGTTGCCGTTGAATTTAAATCTACGGCGGTATTGTTTGATGATACATTTCTTCTCATTACTCTCCTTATCTGCCGCGCTTTTTAGCGGCGTTTGGTGTTTCCTGTTGTTTATGTTCAAGACTTTCAGAACGCGGCATCTCAAAGTTGCTGAAACGCACAAAACCTACATCATTGACATAGAAATATTGCGTCTTTTCACTATCTTTCACAACAATAACAGAGCCGATTGGAATTGAATTTTGCTGATAAACCTCCTCCAACTTTTCGGCAAGATCGTTACCGTCAATATCTATCCAATTGCCCTCGCTAACTTGAAAATATTCTTCAATATTTGGACGTTTGGACAATTTATTGTACGGTAATTGCTCTGTCTTTTGCGGACAATATACGATATATTTTTCTTGATGCAATTCGCGCAGCTTAGCATTTTCCTGCTCTGTCATTTTCTCGCGGGCAAGTTTTACCAAGCACGAAATATAGTCCTCGTCGGAGCAAGTTTGAAGAATATTTTTGTAAATATTCTCTCGACTTTCGAGAGCAGATAATGCGTTTTTTAGTACGGCAATTTCATCGCGTTTTTTAAATAATTGTTTTGATGACACATTAAGCTGTTCTTGAATTTTGCGGATTTCATTTTCGATATCCACCAATTTGTTTTTTACATCTTGTATTGAAAATAATCCCTCCTCGTTAATTACATTAAGCTGACTTCCGAGCATAACGGTTGTATCTTTTACGCTCTGCGCAAAGGAAAATTTCCGCGTTTCAAAACCGAATTTATTAACAGTTTCCGAAACAATTTCGGCAACTGTTTTGGGTCTTATAAGCGCATTTAATCTTGCCTGTATTCTTTGGGAAATACTTACCTCGGAATAGTTTTCTCCCAAAGTTTTCAATCTCACAAACCGCTGCTGTTCGGGCAATTTTACGGAAATATATTTGCCGCGTTTAACGGTAAAGCCGTGCTGTTCCATGTGCTGCAAAAAATCTTCAAAGCTATCCGAAATTGAGATAAAATAATCGGCTTTTCTGCGGATAATTTCTTTCCAAGATGTGCCGGATTTCCTGTGTTTCCACTCGCCATAACAAACTCCCACCGGAATATGATTTTCTTCGGACATCAACTTTTCCATTTCTCCGATACCATATCCTCGGCATATTTCATCGGAAACAGACCGAATCCACGCTAAGGATTTTTTGTTGCTGTTAAATTTAATTCCGTCCAAGTCATAAGGACAAAGACAGATGTGATTGTGGATATGATCTCGGTCGGTGTGAGTGCAGATGACCGCTTGAAAGTTCTTACCGAAAACGCTCTGCACCCATTCCGTGCCGATTTTGTGTGCAAGCTCCGCGTCACATTCTCCCGCCTTGAATGACTGAATTATATGAAACGCTTTGACGGGAGATTTACCATTTTTTGAAAGCGGCGCATAGAAATTTTTATGCGAATAATATTCGTAAGTAAGTCGAAATTCCTTCTCAGCAATCGCTATATCATTGGAGCAATTCAAACCTGTTATGTAAAGTTGCTCCCCAATTTTTTCGGGATTAGCGATATATTTTAAGCAGCTTGCGACCGAATTTCCGATAGAAATACACTTGATATATGGCATAATTCCTCCCGAAACTTTTCAAGCTGCCGCAGTTCATCGGGTGTTGCATAGCCGCTTGCGTTTACAACTCGTGCAATCTGATTGATGTTATTTCCGATACGGTCTATCTCCGAAATAACCTCGTGATATTCCCGCATATTTATCGAAATAACTTTCCCGTTCAGCGCCATTTGCTTGATATACGTCGCGGTTTTCAAACGACAGTTAGCCGCGAGATTTTCAATCCTTTGCCATTCATCAAACGTGAACGACAGATTCTTGTACTTCCTGTTTGTTCTCAATAGGCGTGTTCCTCTCTTTCTTTAAAATTTCCTCAAAGCTTTCTGCGGTCATCTCTTCGCCGTAATAACGGCATACGATCTCACCGAGCTTTATAAGATTTTCGTTGCGAATACGTTTCTTTTCCGCAGCAATTGCTGTTTCGATTTCGCGAAATTCTTTGTCCGCCGATTCCATTTCCGCTTTCATTGAGGCTTTCTTTTTTGCGGCTTTTTCGAGCCTTGCCTCCATTGTTTCAAGAGTTATTTTTCTGGGCATTTGCACCATTCCTTTCTAAATGTCGCGGTACAAAATTTGATTTTTGTACCTTAGTTCCGTATTGTGGTAGGGATAAAATCTGCGCAGATTTTTTTGATGAAGGGTTGGGTTCCCTTCATCAAATCCGAAATGTAGTATTACATTTCTATGCTTGCGATAGTTACCAAAAACGTTTTGTTGCATAGCTTTCACGCTATTTTTGATCCCTCTCGGATAAGTTGTTAATTAACCAAAGCAGCCGAATTTGTTCCTGCTCGTCTAGCTCGAAGCGGAGAATTTGCGGTAAAACTTCTCCGCTTATCCCGAGAGCATTGGATAATTCCGCGATAGAAACATTGCAGGATTTCAGTTCGGTAAAAATTATCTCGTTCGCTATAAAACTCCCTCCTTTCAATTTTTCCTCGAGCTCGATTACAGTATAGCACGGTACTTGACAAATGTCAATAGATGTGGTATAATAACTCTATTATCCGATATTTCACATCTATTTTTTGATACTTTCTATTTTTGATGTGAGTATCAGCTATTTTTTACAAGGAGGAATGGCTCTATGACTGAGTTTGACGCTTACTTCTACGACAACAAATTTTACCTTAAAGGTAAAAAAGAATTTACTTTGGGAGAAATTCTTACAAAATATCTTTCAAAAAATTTTAAAGATCTTGACTATATGCTTTACCGGTGCAGGAATTTTGTAAAGGATCTGCACTACCCCGAAGACATTGCCGAGGGGAGAGTTTGCGATGAGATGTTCCATTCGGCAATGGCTTTTTACAGCGAAGTCGAAACTCTGATGTTCTCGCTGCCGCCATACAATTCTATGAATTTGCAAAAGGACAGGCTGTTCGATATTCTTAATGAATACGATTGGTTTTGGACTGATGAGGGAAACGGTGATTATTACGAGCGTGATTTTACCGAACACTTTAACGTTGACATTACTCTAGACGATTTTTACGATGCGGATGCGCTCGATAACGCGCTTGAACTTAATCGGAAACTCGAAGCGCTGGCAATAGAATATGCGACTTTTATTGAAGATTTGGTACGGCTCGAAAAGGTTTATAAGCCGTTCCTGGAAAAGTTACATACACAGTGTCGATATCTCGATAACGCCGAAACTGCGGCTATTGTAGAGGAATTTGTTGAGAGTACACAATCTAAAACTCAATCCTATGACAAACTTGAACCGTCGGGAAATATCCGCTTGACTTACACTACATTGGAGAAAAAGAAAACTCCGATCTTGTGCGAAAGCTATCACTTCAACACCATCGGAGCGTTTCTGTATATCGAATTATTCAAGGGCTTGGAGCAGCATTATCTGCCGATAAAATGCGGCCACTGCGGACGGTATTTCTTGCTTGAATCGGGAAAGTTTTCGCAATACTGTACTCGTCCGATAAGGGGAAACGAGGATAAGGTTTGCCGTGATGTTGGTTTCCGTGAGAAGTACTCAAACAAGATCAAGTCCGATCCTATTTGGCTTATTTATTCCCGCGCGTATAAGCAACATTATGCGCGGTATCTGAAAAAGAAAATGTCGCAGGCGGAGTTTCAAAAGTGGGCAGATTATGCGCTTGAATTGAGACAAAAGGCAGTTGATGGGAAGTTGGATTTGGACGAATACAAATCACAAATAAGAAAATAGATTTTTTTACTTATTGAGTTTTGGTATATCTAATTTGTTATTTATTTTCCCATTTGTGGGAAAATTAAAAGCAACAGTGTTGAGATTCACTTGACAATCCTTTGATTAGTAATTATAATATAATTAACATCATATTATGCAGATGTATCTGTATAGTTAAATTTTTTTGCGGAGGTTTTTATGAGCAAGACATTAGTTAGACACAATTCTCTTGAGGTAGCATTGGGATTACAAAACAAATCACCTGTTGAACAGTTTTATGAAAATCCATCGCTCCTTTTGTTGAGACGTATACCCGAAGAGCTTCAAACTCCTGAAATGGCTGCATTATTAGTCACAAAAGAAAAATATAATATTAGGTGGATTCCTAAAAAATTGTTTACAAACGAAGTGTGTGAACTTGCAATCGAAAATGATGGATCGAACATTGAATTTATTCCTGCTGATTTGATTACACCATCACTAGCATTAAAGGCTGTAAGATGTTGTTTGCAATATCGCCACGAAAGCATGGAGTACCCCATTCACTATATTCCAAGCGAACTTATTACAAATGAGTTAGTGTTTGAATCAGTGCGATATTCCCCATGCAGTTTGAAAAATATTCCATCAGAATTTATTTCAAATGATTTGATTAAACTTGCAATTTCGGGTAACGGGAGGTCTTTGGAATTTGTGCCAGAAAACAAACGCACAAGGGATATCTGTAAAATTGCTTTTGAAAATAACATATACGCGATTAAATGGATTCCCGCAGACTACATAAGCCGTGAAATGTTTTTAACTATTATTGAAGCACCTAATAGTTTCGAGAGAAGAGAAATACTTGCGCAAGACTCTTTCCAAGAGGAAATAAACAAGGATAAAAATCTCCTTGAATTGTACACGCAAAGACTGAACAATGATGAAAAAATTAGAAGTGAAAAACAAAAATCTATTATTGAAGAAGGCAGGAAACTGGCTAACTCAATTAATGATAATTTGCAGGAGTTCGATGGCGAAGAACTTCCGTCACCATTAGAATATATACTCGTTCCTAAAAACTATCAAAATTCAATAACACATGAGCTGGTTGAAATTAGTGGCTCAATAGGAAAAATGGTATTTTATATTACCGATATTCATTTGGAACATCAACTAAAAGATTTTTGGGGCAGTGATAATGTCGATTATTGTAACATTCACTTTTCGATAGGTAAATTTATTGATGAAAAAATCGCTGAAATGTTATCAGAAATTAGTGATAAACATGGAATATTGTTAATAGGGGGAGATGTCTCTCATACAAAAGATCTATCATCTTTATTCTATCAAAAGCTATCGTATCAATGGCATGGCACAATTATTTCAATTCTTGGCAATCACGAGTTATGGAATTTGTCATTAGAAGATGCTCAATGTCAAGCTAAAAACAAAACTATTAATGAAATTGCAGATGATTACCGCAGTCTATTAAATAAATCAAATTCTTTTGATGGTGTGAGACAAGCTCTACTTCAAAATGCAGTTTATATTTTATACAAAAATAAACAAGGAAGGGTAATTGAAGAAAATCAAATATTGAACGCCACCGATGAAGATTTAAAGGATATATGCTCTAAATCTTCGTTTATTTTACTTGGTGGAATTGGATTTTCAGGTCTCAATCCTGTTTATAACGCAGAGTCTGGTCTGTACCGTACTGCTGTGACAACTCTCCAAGAGGATAGAGCTTTATCTGAGCAATTTCGAGTAATTTATGATAAACTTAATCGCTGTGCGGGCGATAGACAAGTAATCGTTCTTACACACATGCCGGTATATGATTGGACAAACGAGCCATATAATCCAAACTGGGTTTATATAAATGGACATACGCATCAAAATTCGCTTATTCGCAAACCCGATGGAACAACGGTATTGTCCGACAATCAAATTGGTTACAAGCCTAAGAAGTGGACGTTAAACGCATTTACTGTTTCAGGATGGTATGATCCCTTTAGAGATATGGCTGACGGAATACACGAAATATCGTCCGAGGCATATAAAGAATTTAATTTGGGTAGAGGGATTAAGAGCAATGGCTGTAGCTATCCCGGGAAACTATATGCCTTGAAGCGAGAAGGGATATATATGTTTTTGCTCAAATCACGATCTAGCTTATGTCTTTTGCAAGGTGGGCAGCGCAAACGTCTTGATTGCTGTGACGTAAAGTATTATTTCGATAATATGTCGTTGTACGCTGAAAAGGTTCGACAAGCATTATTACCATACCAGCGAGTGATGCAAACAATCGCTAAGGAGGTCAAACTATTTGGAGGATGGGGAAGAGTTCACGGTTGTATTATAGACATAGATTTCTTTAATCACATATATGTGAATCCATTTGACGGCAAGATCACGCCTTATTTTGCGTATGACACTAGTTCTCGATTTGCTTATAATAACCTTTTTGATTTGCTCAAAATAGAAAAGCCAGATCTATTAGAAAGATTCCAACTTGCTCAAGAAAACGGTCATATACCAATGCTTAGTAGATATGCTACAACAACGGAAAAATCCCTACCGCAAATTAAGGAAGCTATAATTCCGAAGTTAGTTATAGGAACGGAAATATACGAGCCATCTAAAATTATGCGTTCAATTCAATACATATTTGATGATAATGTCATTAGAATATGGCAGGATGATATTTTAACATTAAAGCTTGACCCTACTCCAATTGAAGCGAAGAGCGAGATAGGCGAATAGTTCATAGACCGATTGTTTGTATAAAATAAAATCCACAACAACGATTAATGCGTTGCTGTGGATTTTTGCAGGGGGATATTGCTTTAATAGGGCTGTTTGGGATAAAGGTGTTTTCATATTGTTACGATGACGAAAGCTATGCAGACCATAGAACGGCAGGTCATGTTTTTCACAAAACTCGCTCAACCAACCGTATGGTGTTTGGTTGTTCATCGGCTCACCGTTCCATTTAAAGAATAAACGATCTGTTTCCACCCATTTATTGCCAAGCTTTAGCGCTTCACTATCCTGTTCCGCCTTGAATTCGCGGAGCATTGTAATGATCTCAGCAGGAAATTTCAGGGTTCGTTGAGATTTGCGGGTCTTTGTGGTATTGGTGTAAATACCCTTTTCGGCAGTGTAGTTCGATGTTCTGCGAACACTTATCACACCGCTTTCCCAATCAATATCTTTCCATTCAAGACCGAGAAGTTCTCCGCGTCTAAAACCGCTGTAAATTGCCAAATTGAAAAATACACGGTACTTTAATGGTTCACTTTTAAGAAGATCAAGAAACTTTGCGACTTCATCGGGCGTGTAAATTTGCTTTTCTTTTTGTTCGATTTTCGGTATCGTTACCTTTGTGCAAGGGTTATCAGAAACCACGCCCATTTTCACACCATACGAGAAGATATCCGAAATAAAGCTGAGATAATGACGGATTGTCTTTGGAGCAAGCGCGCCGCCCGTACGTTCATTTGCACCATCTTTTGATAATGAATTGACAAATGTCTGAAGTTGGCGCGGAGTTATCTTATCCATTCTTATATGCCCTATTATGGGATAGATTCTTCCGTGTAGCTGCAACAAGCGCTCGTACGTAGTATTACGAAGATTAGGGCGGGCATATTCCTCGAACCACTTCTCGCAAAATGTTTCAAACTTTACCGCTTTGAATTGAAAGCCTTTTTTGCAGTTTTCCTCAAAGAGAACGGCTTGCCTGTTAAGTTCCTTTTCAATTTGCTTGGGTGTCATTCTCTCATCGGGAGTCCACGTCATACATTGGAATATCTGCTTGCCGTTCACATCGTATCCGCTGCTCACTATGATCGAGTAGCTTTTTTTCTTTTGGTTATATTCGCCATTGTAAACCCTCCTCATTTACAACGCGTCGCGAATATGATTATCACGCAATATGTATGGATTTCAAGCCGTTTCATTGCAGTAGACTTGACCACGCTCCGTATGTCAGTAACGCCTGCGAAAACCGCAGCTTCTGCCCGAAGGAACACGCGGTATATTCCGCGCACAAGGCAGAGGCAAAAAACCGCGAACGGTTATCCGACACAAGAAGAGCGCTCCATACGCCGAATGAAAACATAGCGGAATCAAACGATCTGATCACTCTGATTATTCTCAACGGGCAGTCGCTGAACCACATCTATGCCAACCATTCCGGTGAGATTTGCATTGCGCGAAGAACGCTCTACGATTACATAGACAAGTGCGTTTTCGACGTGCGAAACATTGATCTGCCGCGTAAGGTTCGCTATAAAAAGCGAAGAAAAAAGCGTGCCGAGCCTGCGACTTGCAAGTATCGCCAAGGGCGTACTTATGAGAATTTCAAAGAATTTATCAAGCGAAATCCCGACCTTAACGTTGTGGAAATGGACACCGTTAAAGGACGGCGTGAAAAGGGAAAATGCCTTCTCACAATGAATTTCGTCAAGTACGACATTTTGCTCGCGTTTATTATTGACAGCGCGTCTCAGGCGTGTGTGCAGCAGGTTTTTGACTATCTCAGCGATAAACTGAGTCCGGAAATTTTCGAGCGTTTGTTTACCATTATTCTTACGGACAACGGCGGTGAATTTAAAGACCCCGAATCACTTGAATTCACAAACTATGGTTCTCAACGCACGAGAGTATTTTTCTGCGACCCAATGGCTTTATGGCAGAAACCGCATATTGAGCGCAGTCACGAATATATCCGTCAGATTATTCCAAAGGGTATTACAATGGACGACTTCACTCGTCAGCCTCCTCCGCATTATTCAAAATATCCCGCGCGATAGTTTTACAGTATGTTCCGTATTTTCGCAATATTTCACGGAGTACCGTTTCATCGCGATCAAAGAACAGCTTGATTATTTCGCAGTCATCCATACTCTCCCTCCCCGGTGTTTTCTATAAATATAAACACTTTTTTCCGAAAACTTCGCTGTTATTTTAAAAATTATAAAACAAAACCACAGATTTGTCAAGCTGCACAAATCTGCGGCATTTTTTTGTGCTTGTTAAATAATGTTCAATAAAAAAATCAGTTGCGAAGTAGCTTCTGCCGCATAATTATCGGGCGGTTCATCAATACCAAAAGTGCGTTTCGGTTCGGTATTGACAACCCGCCGAATGTGTGTTATACTTTAATAAGGTATATTCACACTGCACTAAAAAGCGGAATTGTAAAAAATTAGGAGTGCCTATGAAAATCGAAAACACAGCCCCCACCCACATTAAAGTACGCGGCGGGCGGGTACATAATCTGAAAAATATCAGCGTTGACGTTCCGTTGAATAAGCTCGTCGCAGTTGCGGGAGTATCGGGCTCGGGAAAGTCGTCGCTTGCGCTGGGTATTCTCTATGCCGAGGGCTCGCGGAGGTATCTTGAATCGCTGTCGACCTACACACGTCGGCGCATGACGGGCGCGGAAAGGGCGCAGGTGGACGAGGTGCTGTACGTTCCCGCCGCGCTTGCGCTTCGTCAGCGCCCCGGGATCCCGGGGATACGGAGCACATTCGGCACGGGCACGGAGCTTCTCAATAATCTGCGGCTGATGTTCTCGCGGCTTTCGAGCCACCGCTGCCCTAACGGGCATTACGCTCCGCCATCGCTTAACGTCGCGGCGGAGCGCCCGCTTATCTGCCCCGAGTGCGGCATTGAGTTTTTCCCGCCCGGCGCGGAAATGCTTGCGTTCAACAGTCAAGGCGCGTGCAAACGGTGCGACGGCACAGGTATCGTCCGCACCGTCGACGAAGCAACGCTCGTGCCGGACGAGTCGCTTTCGATAGACGAGGGCGCGGTCGCGCCATGGCAGACCCTGATGTGGTCGCTGATGAAGGACATCGCTCGTGAGATGGGCGTGCGCACCGACGTACCGTTCCGCGAGCTTACGCAAAAAGAACGCGACATAGTCTTTCACGGTCCCGCGGTCAAGAAAAATATAATCTATCAAAACAAGACGAGCGGCGCAGCGGGAGATATGGACTTCACCTACTTCAACGCGGTCTACACCGTAGAGAACGCCCTCTCAAAGGTCAAGGACGAAAAGGGTATGAAGCGCGTGGAAAAGTTTCTGCGGCAGGGCGTTTGTCCCGACTGCGGCGGCACGCGCCTGAGCGAAGCGGCACGAGCGCCGAGACTTCGCGGTATCTCGCTCGCCGAGGCAACCGAAATGACCCTCGCGGAAAGCATCGATTGGGTGAAAGGCGTGCCCGCTTCGCTCCCCGAGGAGATGCGGCCTATGGCGGAGAATATCTGCGCGTCGTTCCTTTCGGCGGCAAAACGGCTGGTCGATCTGGGGCTTTCATACCTCACGCTTGACCGCGCCTCGTCCACGCTTTCCACTGGGGAACGTCAGCGAATGCAGCTCGCGAGAGCCGTCCGCAACCGCACCACGGGCGTTCTCTATGTGCTGGACGAGCCCTCGATCGGACTTCACCCGTCGAACATGGAGGGGCTTATCGGCGTTATGCACGACCTGCTTTCTGACGGCAACACGGTAATTCTCGTAGACCATGATACAAACGTCCTCAAAGAAGCCGACTGGCTTATCGAAATGGGACCCGACGCGGGAGCGGGCGGCGGCGAGGTCATCGCTGAGGGTACGATATCCGACATTGAGAGCAACCCCGCTTCACGGATAGGCGGATTTCTTTCGGGAAAAGCCGTGATCGATCTCGGTAGGAATATCCCGAAAAAGGAGATGTTCGCGCTTGGGGAGATATCCCTTTCCACGGCGGAAATACACACCGTAAAGCCGCTTCGGGTGCGTTTTCCAAAAGGTAGGCTCATCGCGGTAACGGGGGTATCGGGCTCGGGCAAGACCACGCTTATTCTGGAGAGCCTTATTCCCGCGCTGGAGGCGCTTATCGGCGGCGAAAAACCGCCTGCGCATATTCTCTCGGCCGAAGCGGAGGGGATAAAGCAGGTAAAGCTCATTGATGCCGCGCCCATCGGAATAAATATCCGCTCCACGGTCGCGACCTACGCGAACGTCCACGACGAGCTTCGCAAGGCGTTCGCGAAATGCGCGGACGCGAAAGCGCGCGGCTGCAAGGCGGGCGATTTCTCGTACAACACGGGCTCTCTGCGCTGCCCCGTCTGCGACGGCACCGGCTCGATAAGCCTTGACGTGCAGTTTCTGCCGGACGTGGATATCCCCTGCCCCGACTGCGGCGGTTCGCGGTACTCAAAGGAGGCGGGGCTTATTCGGAGAATCTCCAAGGGAGAAACGATCGGATATACGCTCCCCGAGATCATGGATATGAGCGTTGACGAGGCGCTTTCCGCCTGCGCCGATCTGCCGCTCGTGGAACGTCGGCTGCGCGTTCTGCACGATCTGGGGCTTGGGTATCTCACTCTCGGCGAGGAAACGCCCTCGCTGTCGGGCGGCGAGGCGCAGCGGCTCAAGCTCGCCGAGGAAATGGGGCGCGGACAATCCGACTCGGTGTTCGTGTTCGACGAGCCGACCATCGGACTTCACCCGAGCGACGTGCGGACGCTGCTCGCGGTGTTCGCGAGACTTATCGAAAGCGGCGCGACGGTGATCGTTATCGAGCACGATCTTGACGTTAT
The DNA here is from genome assembly GCA_947177735.1 of uncultured Clostridia bacterium. Taxonomy (GTDB): domain Bacteria; phylum Bacillota; class Clostridia; order Oscillospirales; family Ruminococcaceae; genus CAG-115. The sequence goes on along the minus strand of CAMWVP010000035.1, from coordinate 783 downwards.
CAGAAACGCCGACTACATTATAGATATGGGTCCCGAGGGGGGAGCTATGGGCGGCGAGATAATCGCCGCGGGCACTCCCGAGGAGATCAGAATGTGCAAAGAAAGCCGCACGGGGCGGTTCCTGTAAATCGTACCATACCTATAACGGAGCAAGCCGCCGGAATATCGAACACCTGCCTTTATCCGAATTGGATAAAGGCAGGTCAGTTTGTAGAAAAAGTCTGCATCCAGACTGTCGAGAAGCCCTCGGATACGAGGACGGTCAACCCGGGCTTGTCGACTAGTGTGCTGTCCCATTCAAAATTAGCAATAGACGCGCAGCTTTTTTCCATATGCGCGAAGGAGGACGAAGGCTTGCTAGGGTTACTGAAAGTCATTCGCGCAAGTCAAGGACGACGACAAAGCATATGGGAAAAAAGGCAAGCGGATATGTTAATTTTGAGTGGTACACTAGTGTACCACTCAAAATCAGCAATAGACTCGGATCGTTTGAATGCAAACGGAATGTTTGTGCATTTGCCCCAAAGCCAAACGAAGCGGCAACGAAGCACGAGAAAAACGGCATTTTGATTTATCGGTTTAACGCAGCAGCGCGCTGTCCTTAATAGCTGCAGAACAAGCCGTTGACGTAGCAGATGAGGGTTTATCGACAGCCTCACCCGCCTTTATCCGAATCGGATAAAGGCGGGTGATATTTATTTAGAGCGTGTTCACATTAACCGAAATGTTCGGATTTCGTAGCGGATTTTTCGCAGAACGAGGACGCATTATGCCTTCGGCAAA
>CAMWVP010000034.1 GCA_947177735.1 uncultured Clostridia bacterium | reverse complement strand
CGCCAATCGTCTCTCTGCATACGTAACAGTGGCTGCCCTCTGTCAGACCCGTCTCCGTACTAGGAGGCTAAACTGCTTCGTCCGTCTCTTCCGTGTGTCCGAGCGCGTCAACGCTCTCCTGCTCAACAATGGTCTCACCGCATACGGAGCAGTGACTTCCCTCTGTAAGCCCCGTCTCCGTGCAGGTTGGCGCAACGGCTTTGTCCGTCTCTTCCGTGTGACCGAGCTCGTCAATCTCCGTCTGCTCAACAATCACCGCCTTGCATTCGGTGCAATGCTTGCCCTCGGTCAGACCCGTTTCCGTACAAGTAGGCTCAACAGCGTTGTCGATAACCTCCGTGTGCGCGAGCGGGTCAATGGGAATGTCATCGTTTTTTTCCGCGCCGCAGAAGCAGACATATTTGCCCGCGCCGGTCTCGGTGCAGGTGGCTGCCTGAATTACCTCGTCGAGTACCCAATCATGCGCGATCTCTTCGCCGTGGACTTCACTCTCGTGAAGCTCGGCTTCGGTACATTCGTGCCAGTGATAGTTTTCGTCAAACGTCCATTCATCGCTCCATTTGTGGGTGTGGGGGAGCTTTGTTATAGGCTCGGTTCTGGTCTCTCCGCAGTCGCCGCAGGTATAGAGCGTTTCGCCCTCCTCATACTCGGTAGCCGCCTTTGTTTCCGTGCCGTCGTCCCAGTTATGCCCCGACTTTTCGTCCTCGGTCTGGCATTCCGTGCAGGCTTTCCAGTGCTGTTCGGCGGTATGTTCATAATTGTCGCTCCATTTGTGACCCGCGGGGTCAACCGTTTCCTGTGCCTTTATAACCGTATCGCAGACGGAGCAATGCGAACCCTCGGTCAAACCCGTTTTCGTACAAGTAGGTGCAACTGCGTTGTCTGTCACTGTGGTGTGCCCATTTGCCGGAACGGTCGTTTGCGCCGTTATGACAGCTTTGCAGACGGAGCAATGAGAACCCTCGGTCTTGCCCGTTTCCGTACAAGTAGGTGCAACTGCTTTGTCTGTCACCGTGGTGTGCGGCAATTTATCAATAGCCGTATTGGTTATCTCGCTCTTGCAGGCACTGTCGCTGAAATTCTTCCTACATGTCGAACAGCGCCAATACTCAACGTTGCCGTTCGCGGCGCAGCTTGCGTCTTTTGCTGTCGTATGGCTTATTGTACCGTGTGGACCCGTAAGACGAACCTTGCTGTTATTATAAACGGAACGTTGATTGTCGCCGTCCGGCGTAAAGCAGCCGCTTACATCTTTTGAAGTCGTTTTCGTTACATCTACATAATTCGTACACTTGCTTGGCGGGTTCTCGACACTGACGCCAACACTGGAAGAGCTCGAGAAATTGTTTCCTATTGTGATCGGCGCATTCCTAAGATATACATTACTTGCTGAGCCGTTTTTGGTGTTCCCCGTGATTTTGACATTTCCGTTGAGCGTAATTTTCCCTTCATCTTGTTGGTACACACCGCCGCCTTCTTTTCCCGCCGTGTTGCCCGAAATTGTGCCGCCGTTCATTGTGAAGCTATAGCTACTAAACAATGCGATATATACACCGCCGCCGTCGGTGGTCGCTGTGTTGCCCGAAATCGTTCCGCCGTTCATTATGAATGTGCCTAGAAGGTCCACACCGCCGCCGCTGTAAGCTGTGTTGCCCGAAATCGTGCCGCCGTTCATTGTGAAGCTGCCATACACTTTAACCGCACCGCCGGATATTGCATTGTTGCCCGAAATCGTTCCGCCGTTCATTATGAAGCTGCATTCCTCATCCACTTCAACGGCACTGGCGTTTTCATAATATGTTTTTGTGCCGGTCAGCTTACCGCTTCCTTTGCAGTCACAAAGAGTTAGTTTACCGTGAGTTGTACCCCGATTTGTTATTTGAAATATACTTGTATCCCTTTGTCCCGCATCGATTTTACACCCGTTCAGGCAAAGGGTAACGTCTCCTTTTTTGATTTGTGTTACGGACGACACGTTAACATCTGTGGTAAGATAATAACTGCCCGGATCTGAAGGCAAATAACTATTATAATTCCACGCGGTCATACCCGAATGAGTGCCGTTACACCCGCCCGCCGACGATGCTGCTTCCACAACTATCCTCTCCGGCACGTCAAACACGACCGCCGTCACCATGACCGCCAACGCTATGACTATCGCCGCGACTCTCTTAATAATTTTGTTCATTCAGTTCACTCCCTATGTAAATTTTGGCGAAATTTATGCCGTTTATTACATAATAGCTTTTTATCAACGGGAAAGCAAGATGGTTTGCGTGAAACGGAGTTTTTTCTGCGTGAAACGGAAAAATTCTTTCACAAAAACAATAAAAAGCACTTGACAAGTCCTGTCTTGTCAAGCGCCTTTTTTACAATTATTTCCTTTTGAAAAAGTGCTCCCGGACGAACTCCTGCACGGCGGCAAACTGATTTTTCGGTATCGGTATGCGGCGGTCGCCCAGCATGAGCAGATCGTAGCGGACTATCCCCACCGAGTGGTCGAGATTGGCTATGTACGCGCGGTGCGGCATATAGAAGTTCTCGTGACCTCCAAGCTGCTCGAACAGCTCCGTCAGCGTCGCGGAGGTCTCCAGCACGCTGTTGTCCGTCAACGTGATCTCGCGCGTATGGTTAAAGCTCTCTATCATCACGATCTTGTGAAGCGGTATTCTCCGCAAGCCGTCCTTTGTTTTTACCGCGAGCACGTCGGTTTTCTCCCGAGCGAGCTTTTGAACTTCCCAAAGCACCGTTTCGTCAAACTGCTCCTTGCGCACCGGCTTGAGCAGATACCCGGAAGCGCGCACCGAAAACGCGTCCACCGCGTAGTCGCGCGAGACAGTCAGGAACACGATCTCCGCGTGTTCGCCGCGGCTGCGGAGCACTTCCGCAAGCTTTATTCCCGACATCTCCGGCATCAGCACGTCGAGAATGTACAGGTCGAAGCTGCCGATATGCTCCAGCAGCTCCGCCGCCGAGGCAAACGCGCTCAGCCGTATCGGGAACTCCGAATGTTCGGCGGCAAACCGTTCGGCAAGCGCTCCGATCGTCTCTATGTCCTCGGCGTTATCATCGCACAACGCTATCTCGATCAATCCGTTCACCTCCTGATCTCTTCCAAGACCTTGTTATTGATAAAAAACTTGGGGCTGCCCACAGATCCGGGCGCTACCTCGTATTCGTCAAAAACTATGACGATTCTGTCAAATTCGTCAATATAGAAGTTTATGTCCTCCCCTATTTCGGTAAACGCGTCCTCGCCGTCAACAAAGTAGCCGTAGTCGTACAATTCGTTTTTCTCTTTCATATCTCTGAGTATTTCGGCGCTTATTACCCCGATATAATCGCTGCCGTCCTTGAACAGATCGGAAAGCTCCAATACCTTGCCCGCGCTCTTGTCATAGACGATCCAACGACCGTAATCAAACGAGCCGCCCGCGTTTATCGTCACATTGAACTGTGCGATAAAATATTTCTCGTCGTCGCGTATGACCGTATATGTCATATTCTCCGCCACATAGCCGTCATATTTGCGGCTAAAGTACCACAAAAACTTCTCCTTTGCCTCGTCGGTGTAGTTTTTCACCGCGTTGTTCAGCTCGCTGTTTCCGTCAAATTCGGGGCCGAATATAGATATTGAGCTGCTGCCCCAACCTAAAACAAGACTTCTTATAGTGCGGATATTGACCGAGAGGAGCTCCGACGCCGCCTCCGCCGTGGACGGCAGCACGTTCAGCATGACGATCACTCCCAGAACCATCCCCAACAGCGAGGACACCGCGCGCTTCGGTATACTGCCGGGTCTGCTGTCCTTGCGTTTAGAGGAACTGTTGTCATAGAACAGCGCCGCCTGGAACACAAACTCTCCGTTTTCGAGCATACAGCGCATAAAGCCGTTATACTTCTCGACAATGCGCTTCACCGAGCGAAGTCCTATGCCGTGCTCGTCGGAGCATTCACCGATAACGGGCAATCCGTTTTCATCGAACTCAAGGCTGCGTGAGCAGGGATTTACCACCGAAACAAGCAGTCTGTGACCGTCCTCATACTCCGCCGAAATATTGACGTACCGCTTTTCCTCGGGAAGCTCGGAGCAGGCGTTTATTGCGTTGTCTATGGTGTTCGCCAGCACGAGGCAAACGTCGTTTTCCTCAAACGGGAGCATTTCGGGCAGCATGAGACTTTGCGTTATTCTGCACCCTGCGCTCTCCGCTCTGCCGATGTATTCCGACAAAATCGCGTTTACCTCGGGATTTTTACAGTAGCTCATACCCTCAAGCTTTCCGAACGAGCCGTTCAGATTAGACGTGTACTCGACGATCTTATCATTTTCGCCCTGCTTGGCAAGACCCTCGATGACCGCGAGATGGTGCCGCATATCATGACGGTATTCGCGGGTCGCTTCCATTTTCTGGATCACTCTGTCATAGCCGCGCCGCTGAATATCAATATATTCGGACATCTCCTTTTCCGAACGTCTTACGCGAATAAGCTCCGCGCCCGAGCTCAGCAGCTTCGCAATGACAAAGAAGATCGAAAGCGCGATAAGCATTGTAAGGAGCAAAGTGATAACATTGGTCGTACTGTTCAGATAATAGAATATCATCAGAAAAATCATAATTACCGGCACGGACAGCAGCAAGCGGTTTTGCCGATTCTCGATAACACAGAAACGGAACTCCCTGCCGATGAACCGAAACGTTAAGAACACAAGCCCCGCCGCCGCAAGCGTGACGACTGCGTCATACATAAAGTACTCCATAAATCTCGGCGTGCCGCCCTCCGCACCCGGATTAACAAAACATGTCAGTATCTTTTGCAGCGATTTAAGGATCAGCACTTCAAGCGCTCCGACGGAGCAGACCGCCGCGGTATCAAATATGCCGCTGTCCGATAAGAAATAAAGCAGCACCGAAAACGGAAGATATGCCGTCAGCGGAAACAGCGTAAGCATAAGGTCATAGTTTTCCGGACTCGGCAGCATCAGCGCGACGTTCACCCCCACTATAACGATCCCCGCCGCGCCGAGTGCGATAGCGGTCGCCGACCGCGAAAACCGCCTTTTAAACAACGCCGCGCAAACCAGAATATATGACAAAAAAATGATCATTTCAATAATTGTCTTCCCGGCAGTCAACTGCTTCAGCATCAGCTCAACTTTATACATCATCATCTCATCGCTATACATCGAAATCTCCCTTAACTCAAAAACCCGATTTTCCTATCCGCGCGCGGGGCACACGGTTCTCTAGCCCTGCGCGAGCTGAAATTATGCCATTACATTATAAATTATAATGTTATTGTTGAGACTTGTCAATAGAGTTTCTTTAATCATAATTCCTTTTCACGCAAAAAATAACACATTTCACGAAGTGTCATTTTTTGTGTTAATTTGTTCTTTAGCAAAGTGCACAAAACTCTGCCCGTTCAATTAGTCAAAACGGAAAATTTTAGGAAACCGCTTGAATCAAATCGGTTTCTGTGATATAATGGAAACCAAGAAAGATATTTTGGTTTCCGACGGAGGAAAAATATTTTATGGAACTGCGAAAACAAATTATCAAAGCCGCAGCGGAGCTGTTTAAAACAGAGGGGCTGCAATTCACAATGCAGGAGGTCGCGACGGCTCTGCACATAAGCAAAAAGACCATATACACCGTCTACACATCAAAGGAGGATCTGCTGCTGGATATGGTCGACGATCTGTTCGCCGATATTCATCACGTAAAATCGGAGCTTGCCGCTTCCTCCGATACTATTGAGGAGCGGATAAAGGCGGTCATAGTGGCGCTTCCCGAGCAGTACGCGGCGATGGATTTCCGTATGCTGGATTCGCTTGACGAGAAATATCCCGCCGCCGCGCGCCGTGTAAGGGAGCATCTTGAAACAAATTGGGAGCCTACCATTGCCCTGATAGAGGAGGGCATAGCCGCGGGCAGAATACGCCCGGTGCCGATCCCCGTACTCAAGCAGATGATCATTGCGTCTATCGAGAGCTTTCTCATGGGCGATAATAACGACGGCGGATACGCGGACACTCTGGGAATTATGATCGACATTATTATGAACGGTATAAGGAGGCGCGAGAATGAAGTATAGTTTATGTGACGGCTGGGAGTTTACTCCCGAATGGAATGACGATTTTTTGACGGGAAACGGTGATGCCGAGCCTGTGCGGCTGCCGCACACCTGTAAGGAGCTTCCACTGCACTGCATAGACCCGAACGATTATCAGATGATGTGCGGTTATCGGCGAACGCTGGATATACCCGAGGAGCTTCGGGATAAACGGCTGTTCCTGCAATTTGACGGCGCGGCTCACATCGCGACGGTGTACGTCAACGGAAAAGAAACGGTAACTCACCGCTGCGGCTACACGGCGTTTCGTGTGGAGCTCAGCGGCATAGCCGATACCGAAAACACAATCAGTATCGCCGTTAAATTGGACACGAGCGAAAACCCCGAGATACCGCCGTTCGGCTTTGTGGTGGATTATCTTACGTACGGCGGACTGTACCGCGAGGCTTGGCTGGACGTTCGTGAAATCGGCTGCATTACCGATATTTTTGTGACTACTCCGACATTGACAACGGCGGATATCAAGGTCACGACCGACGGCGCTCCCGATAACGCAAGGCTTGAGGTATTTATTTCGGATGCCGAGGGAAAAACAGTATGGAACGGCGAACCCGGTTCGGTATCTCTCCCCGGCGCAAAGCCGTGGGATACCGAGAACCCGTATCTTTACCGCTGCACAGTACGCCTGCTTGCGGCGGACGGAACGGAGCTTGACAAGCAGGAGACCGCGTTCGGATTCCGCACCGCAGAATTTAAAGCAGACGGCTTTTATCTCAACGGCAAAAAGACCTTTTTGAGAGGGCTTAACCGTCACCAGAGCTTTCCGTATATCGGCTACGCCGCTCCCGAATCGCTTCAGCGCGAGGACGCGCGTATTTTGAAATACGAGCTTAGCTGCAACGCGGTGCGCACAAGCCATTATCCGCAAAGTCAATATTTTATAGACGAATGTGACCGTCTGGGACTGTTGGTGTTTACCGAGCTTCCCGGCTGGCAGCATATCGGCGGCGCGGAGTGGAAGGAACAAGCGTGCGAAAACGTCCGCGAGATGATAATGCAGTACCGTAACCACCCGTCGATAGTGCTGTGGGGCGTGCGCATTAACGAGAGCATGGACGACGACGAGTTCTACACCCGCACCAACGCGATAGCTCACGAGCTTGACCCGAGCCGACGAACCTCGGGAGTACGGTATATCGAGCAAAGTCATCTGCTGGAGGACGTGTACGCGTACAACGACTTTTCCCATGACGGAACGACGCCCGGCGTAAAGCCGAAGAGAGCGGTCACTCCCGATATGAGTAAGGCGCTGCTCGTTTCGGAATGTAACGGTCATATGTACCCGACAAAATCCTTCGACACATGGGAAAAGCGGCAGGAGCACACTCTGCGCCATATACGGGTACAGAACGCCGCGCTCAAGGAGCACGCGGGCTGCTTCGGCTGGTGTATGTTCGACTATCCCACCCACAAGGATTTCGGCTCGGGCGACCGCATTTGCTATCACGGAGTAATGGACGCTTTTCGCAACCCGAAGCTCGCGGCGGCGGCGTATTCAAGTCAGGGAGATGACGTGCCCGTGCTGACGGTCGGCTCGTCAATGGATATCGGCGACTATCCCGGCGGACGGCTTGGCGAGGTGTACGTGTTCTCGAACGCGGACGAGGTCAAGCTGTACAAAAACGGCGTTTTCGTCACCGAACTGCGCCGCAGTGAATGGACGCACCTGCCGCACCCGCCTTTTTCGGCGAACGACACTATCGGCGAGCTTCTCGAAACGCAGGAGGGCTTCCCTGCGGCTAAAGCAAAGCTGCTGCGCGATTGTCTGCTTGCGGCGGGAAAATACGGTCTTGCGGGGCTGCCGCTGAAGTATAAATTGAAAATGCTGTGGTGTATGGCGAGGTACGGCTTGAAGTTCCAGGACGGCGTCGATCTGTACGGGAAGTATGTGGCTAACTGGGGCGGCGAATCCACAAGCTGGCGCTTTGACGGAATAAAGAACGGCGAGGTCGCGGCAAGCGTTACCTGCCGCCCGTCCGCAAAGCTGCATCTTGATGTAAAAGCAAGTCATACGGAGCTTACAGAGAGGGCAAGCTACGATATGGCGGCGGTGCGGGTGCGTATCCTCGACGAGAACGGAAACCAAGCGCCGTATGCTCAGATCCCCGTAACGTTCACGGTATCGGGAGACGCGGAGATCGTCGGCTCCTCCGTAACGACAGCCGAGGGCGGAATGTGCGGAGCTTATCTGCGTACAATAGGTAAAGATGGCAGTGCCGTGCTTACCGTTCACACGGAACAGACAGAGGACGTTATTTTGAATTTCACCGTAAATATTGAGGAGGAATAACTATGACATTCAGACAAAAGGCGGCTTTCGGTATCGGCGCGGTGGGCAAGGATATGGTGTACGCTCTGTCCGCGTCGTATACAATGTATTTCTATCAGGACGTGCTGGGCTTAAGCGCGACGTTTGTCGGATTGATACTGATGATCGCCCGTATCTTCGATGCCGTAAACGACCCGTTTATGGGAGTGCTTGTCGCGAAAACGCGCACCCGCTGGGGACGCTTCCGCCCGTGGCTTTTCACGGGAACAGTATTGAACGCGATAGTGCTGTACGCGCTGTTCGCCGCTCCGAGCTTAGAGGAAGCGGGACTTATGGTGTATTTCTCGATAGTGTATATCCTCTGGGGAGTTACCTACACGATGATGGATATACCGTATTGGTCGATGATTCCCGCCGTTACCAAGACGGTCTCCGACAGAGAAAGCCTGTCGGTGATCGGGCGTACCTGCGCGGGAGTGGGCAGCGCGATAATCGCTATGCTGACCATGCTTCTGGTTGGCGTTCTGGGCGGAGATAACGAGCGCGCGGGCTTCCGCTGGGTGGCGCTTATCGTAGCAGTGATCTTTGTTATCGCGGAGATTCTGTGCTGCGTATTCTTCAATGAAAACTCGCAGTCGAAAATGGAGACAGCAAGCGTTAAGGATATGTTCTCCGCGCTGTTTCGCAACGATCAGGCTATGGTGGTTGTATTAAGCATAGTGCTGATTAACTCCGCGCTCTATCTTACCTCAAACTTCGTTATATACTTCTTCAAATACGACTTCGGCGGAGCAAACTGGAAGGGCGACTATACGCTGTTCTCCACCGTTGGCGGCGCGGCGCAGATACTCGGAATGATGGTGCTGTATCCGCTGCTCCGCAAAAAGCTGTCGGGAACGAAGGTTTTCGGGCTGAGCCTTATCATCGCTCTGGGAGCGTATGCGTTGCTGCTCGCGATATGCCTGCTCGGGTTCTCGGGAAGTCTGCCGCTGCTGTTCGTTCCGTGTGTGCTGATCTTCGCGTGCAACGGAATGCTGTCGGTGCTGACAACGCTGTTCTTGTCCAACAGCGTGGATTACGGGCAGCTTAAAACGGGGCGGCGCGAGGAGAGCGTTATCTTCTCTATGCAGACGTTTGTCGTTAAAGCGGCGTCGGGCGTTGCTGTATTTTTAACAGGTATCGGTCTGGATATTATCGGCTTGCAGGGCAACACCGACGAGACCGGACCTATCGCCGCGCAAAGCCCCGAAACGCTTCTCGGTCTGCGGCTGATGATGACGATACTGCCCATGATCGTGCTTGTTATCGTGCTGATATTGTTCCGCAGGAAATTCACTCTTACCGACGACCGCGTCAAGGAGATCGTCGAGGAGCTTAGAACCGGTTCTACGGCAAAGGAGGACGGCAATGACTGAACTTAAATGGAAGATCGAAATAAACGATAAAACGTTCAAGGGAAGCGAGCAAGCTCCATGCGGAGCTTTGCATATCCGCCCCGAGATACCCGAGGGAGTTATACAAAAAATAACAGCCGTTCTTCCCCTGAAAATGGAGGATAACGAGCGGCTGTTCATGAACGGCTATCAGACGTGGACATACTGCCCCGAATACAAAAAGAACGACCGTATCCGCGGAGTTTCGCATATCCCGAAATTCATGACGGACAAATACGGCTTCGACCGCTACGGTGACTATCACTTCGTGAATTACCCGAACAAGACGGGAAAATTCCACGGTTTTTCCTATTGCTATTTCCGCAGCGGAGAAAACTACCGGCTTATCGCTTCTCTTGACGAGCGCCCCGGATATACGATATTCCGCTACGACAACGGCAGGGAGATGCTGAGCATAGAGCGCGACTGTTCGGGCGTTGAACATAACGGCGGTTTACTTTCCGCGTTTGATCTCTACTTTGCGGAGGGCACGGAAGCCGAGGTATTCGACGGATGGTTTTCCGCTATGGGAATAACGCCGCGGACGGATAAGCCGCTGGCGGGTTATTCGAGCTGGTACAACCGCTATCAGGACATCACCGAGGAAACCATAACCGCCGACCTCGACGGGTGTAAGACCGCGCTTTCCCGTGGCGACCTTTTTCAAGTGGACGACGGCTGGGAGCGTTATGTGGGAGACTGGCTCGAGCCCGACTCCGACAAGTTCCCGGACGGAATGAAATCGGTCGCCGACCGGATACACGATTCGGGATTTCTCGCGGGGCTGTGGCTCGCACCGTTCGTATGCGAAACGAATTCCGAGCTGTTCCGCGATCACCCCGATTGGCTGTTAAAGGTGGACGGCAAGCCGTGGAAATGCGGCGGCAACTGGAGCGGCTTTTACGCGTTGGATATCGATCTGCCCGAGGTGCAGGATTATCTTAAAAGCGTATTTGACAGAGTGCTTAACGAGTGGGGCTTCGATCTGGTCAAGCTGGATTTCCTCTACGGAGCCGCGCCGTTCGGCACGAAAAACGAAAGCCGCGGCGGAAGAATGATCCGCGCTATGGAGCTTCTGCGGCAATGGTGCGGCGATAAGCTTATACTCGGGTGCGGCGTGCCCGTTATGCCCGCTTTCGGTATCGCGGACTACTGCCGCGTGAGCTGCGACGTGGGCTTGGATTGGGACGACAAGTGGTTTATGCGGCTGCTTCACCGCGAGCGCGTTTCCACAAAGCAAGCGATCGGCAACACGATCTTCCGCCGCCAGTTAAACGGCAGAGCCTACCTGAGCGACCCCGACGTGTTCTTCCTCCGCGAGGAAAATCTTGCACTCACCTCCTCGCAGAAAACTAAGCTTGCGCAGGTGAACGCGCTGCTCGGAGGAGTTCTGCTGACCTCGGACGACCCGTCAGAATACAGCGCCGAGGCAATGAAGCATTACCATGCCCTGCTGAAGCTGCGCGGCGCCGAAAACGTCCGTGTCGAAGCGGACAACGGACTTAGCGTTATATACACTCTGAACGGCAAAGAGCGGCGCGTGGATATATGAACCCTATAGAGTTTTTTTGACAAAAGAAGCAATTCTTAACAAGGACGGGCGGCAATCTTTGCCGCCCGTTTTCTCAATTCAGCATCGCGTGCACGACCTCCAGCAGCATAGGCGGAGAGATCGGTTTTGTTACATAGTCGGTTATGTTCAGCTTTTTCATTTCGTAAAGAGACTCTCCGTTGTTGCCAACAACCGGCAGAACATGAACGCCATTCTTCATATTGCGGAGCTCGGCGAGCGTGTCATGGAGCGACTTCTCCACCATATTCTCATCGATGAGGATAATGTCGATCTCCTTCATACCGAGAAGCAGGTCGGCGTCTTTAAGCGTTCCCGCGGTATGAACAGCGTACTGCGGCTCGTTTTCAAACGCGGAAGCCAATATGTGCCGTCCATCGGATGTTTTGTCAATTATAAGGACGCGTTTCTGGCGTTCATCCTTCTGACAAAGATCGTAGTTTACATCTTCGTCGATTATTTCAAGCATAATGTCCGCTATTTCGGGGTCAAACTGAACGCCCTTGCCCTTTTCTATCTCGCTGCGCACCACCGCCTGCGGCAGCGCCTGTCGATAGCTTCGGTTAGATGCCATTGCGTCATACGAATCGGCAACGGCTATTATACGCGCATATTCCGGTATCTCCTTGCCCGCTATCCCGGAGGGATAACCGCGCCCGTCATAGCGCTCGTGGTGATGTCTTGCGCAGACCGCGGGCATACGGTCTCCCGAAATGTCCTTAAGTATCCCGTATCCGGAAACCGTGTGGAGCTTTATGTACGTGAACTCCTCGTCGGTGAGCTTGCCGGGCTTATTGATGATGTCATCGGGGATACGTATCTTTCCGACATCGTGAAGAAGCGCGGATGTGTATATCTCGTTCTGCTCTTCCTCGTTCTTGCCCATACGTCTTGCTATTTCGCGGCTGTACTTGGCAACGCGTATTGAATGTCCCTGCGTATACTTGTCCTTCGCGTCTATCGCTCTCGCGAGTGCGGAAAGCGCGGCGTTGGTAACTTCTTCCACCTTTTTGCCGCTTTCCTCAATCATTGCAAGATAGTGCCTGGAGCTTTTGTAGTTCACTCCACTGAAAAACGCGATAAGCAGGTAGATCGCAAGGCTCGCTACAATACTGCTCCTTGTAAGAGCTGCGGTCTCCTCGTAAAGAGACGAGTTGTTGATGACAACAACGTCGTACCAATCTCCAAGAACATTATCCGCAAAAACGGTGCAATCGATGCCGTTTCTGTTGAACTCGAAATTGCCTCTGCCGCTTACCTGAAAAATTCGGTTGTAAAGGCTTTTCATTTCAACGTCGTCTTTAAAATCCGTGCCCTTGAGTTCGGGGTTGGAGTGGGCAATGATGAGTCCCTTTGTGTCGCAAATGAAACCGTAGCCCTTGCCGTCGAGCGTGATCTCCTCGGCAATCTCCTGGAGCTTATCCATTACGATATCCACCGACAGAACGCTTTCCTTGTCATCGAGCATAACGCTTACGGAAAGCATTACGTTGTTCGTTTTGGCATCGAGATAGGGATCGACGATTACGGGATTGCCGCCGCCCTTGACAGCCTCGGTATACCACACCCTCTCGGTGGGAATGTAATCCGCGTCGGGCACCCAATTTGTGCCGTCTAAGTATTCTCCGTTTATCCAGCCGTATACTCCGGTGAAGTTTTCATCGATAAGTTTGGAGTAGTATGATGTCTGATTGCAAAGATAGTTCAGAATATCTTTGTTTTCAACTCCCTGCTTCATCATATACTCTATGTTGATAGCGGCGCTCTGAACGGAATCCAAAGCTCGGGAGATATAAGCTGTCACCTGCTCATGCTCCTGTATCAAAACACTTTCTCCGAGAGCCACGGCATCCGCGCGCGACTTCTGGCTGAACACGGTAATAGTAAACACAGACAGCATCGTCAGAGCAAAGAACACAACGATAAGTGTAAGGATAAATCTGTTCCTTTCGAAATTCTTTTTCATTTTACTCTCCTAACGATAAAAAAGAAATCTATATTTAATATTATAATGCTTTTTGTAAAAAAATGCAAGCACTTTTTTAAGGTATATGAAAAAGAATTCGATAGACATAAGCTTCACAAAAATTATCAAATCGGAAAGCCCTTTTTCACACTTGACATTAACCTGAAAATATGTTATAATTCAATTCATAATCCCTAATTCTATCGAAAAAAATGACAAAGGAGAAAATGATGACATTACTTATAATACGGCATGGTGAAAGTACAGCCGATCTGCTTGACGTTCATGAAGGCAGAGCCGATTTTGAACTGACCGAGCGTGGACACTCGCAGGCGGTCGCAATGAGCGAATACGTCGGTGAGCACTATGGTATATCGAAAATATACCATAGCACGCTTAAACGCGCCGCGCAGACTGCCGCTCACCTCTCGGATGCAACGCGAGCGCCGATGTTCCCCGACGATAAACTGATGGAATTCAACAACGGGCTTATCGCGGGCTTGGAGCGCAAGGTCGTTAAGGAAAAATACCCCAAGAAACCAGTTCCCCTCCATACATCGATCTATGAGCAGGAATCTATGCTTGAATTCCGCTACCGCGCGGAGTATATGCTTTCAAAGCTTTTATCGGAGAACGATGATGAAGAAACGATTGCTGTCGTTACTCACGGCGGTATGATCAATCAACTTTACCGAGCCTTTTTCAGACTGCCGGTAGATGCGGAGCATTTCTTCTATACGGGCGATACGGGTATTCACGAGTGGATTATCACGGGCTGCACACGATGTGTCGCAAGAGCGAATTATCTTGGACACATCAAGTAGTCACTCCCCGTCAAACCGCGCCCTCAGCTTCTCCAACGCGCGCTTCTCTATCCGCGAGATATACGACCTCGAAATGCCCATGCTCTTGGCGATCTCGCGCTGAGTGAGCGGCTTGCACACGCCGTCACTCTCGATAGGGTCGTTGTATACATCGGTAAGCCGGTGTTTTATCTTGCGGAAGTACATTTTTATCTGGTTATCTATTACACATCTACGGAAACTAAATTAGTAGCACAAATTGCTTGTACTGTGAGAATTATTTCTGCTAAAAAACCCGCCTATTCCCTGCTATGATCGGAAGATATTGATACCCTTTCGGTTGGAGAGCAGTTAAGGGTTATGCGTCTGCGCGCGGGATTAACAATCAAACAAATGGAGAATTGAAAAAGTTAGAGAATAACGCCTTTTGTCAACGTACGCACTTGGATAACAGCATACTGTTATCTTGTGAAACAAAGTGTCAAAACATATAATATGTTAAGAAAAGCATACTTTTTTATATTGATTTATTGTTATTGTAATGGTAAAATATATGTATGAAAAGGTGCTTATCAGCAGGATAAAAGGCAAAACGGAATTTGTTAGGCAATAACTATGAATGAAACACTGGAGGCGATAAAATGGACGGCCTGAAAAAAAGTAAAAGCGATTCGGAAGTACAAAACGCAGCTGGAAGAACGGAAACAGATTTCAATAATGAATGGAAATTTATAAAGCTCACGCAAAAGGACGGTCTTTCGGAGTTGGCAATTGAAGCCGCAGAATTTGACGACAGTGCTTGGGAAAGTATTTCCCTGCCGCATACTTGGAACGCCGTAGATGGCGCAAACGGTTGGACAGGTAAAGATGAGGGCGGCGAGGACTACTATCGCGGTCTCGGCGGATACAGAAAGAGCGCGTATTTCTCCCAAAAGGAATTTGACGGCAAGCGTGTTTTTATTGAATTTGAGGGAGCGAATACCGTAACGGAGCTTTTTGTAAACGGCAGCCGTGTTGGCAAGCACGAGGGCGGCTATTCCGCGTTCAGATTTGACATTACTCCTTATATACAGCTTGATGAGGCGAATGTTTTTGCTGTTAAGGTAAACAACGCGCCAACGGATTATATCGCGCCTATCACGAATCAGGGCGACTTTACTAAAATGGGCGGAATATACCGCGACGTTAAGATAATAACCGTCGAGCCGGTACATATTGATCTTATGGATTACGGTTCATCGGGAATTTATGTTACACCGAAAAACATTACAAAAAGCAGTGCGGATATAGATATTCTTGTTAAGCTTGCGAACGACAGCACGAAAAATGCGGATATTTCCGTAACAGCAAGCATTCTTGATATGGACGGCGAAACCGTCGCTTCCAAACGCACAGATATTTCCGCTGCCGCCGAGGAAAAAAAAGAAGCTCAACTTACTGTTCCAATCAATAAGCCAATACTTTGGAACGGTTTGGAAAATCCATACCTTTATACCGCGGAAATCGTTGTTGAAGCTAACGGCAGGATATCCGACAAATACAGCCAGAGCTTCGGAATACGGACATATCATATCGATCCCGAAAAAGGTTTCTTTCTTAACGAACAGTATCTCGACCTGCGCGGTGTGAATTATCATCAAGACAGCTTTGAAAACGGGTGGGCAATGTCGAACGAGCAGCGCGAACGTGATTATAATATGATGCTCGAAATGGGATGCACCTCGGTTAGAATGGCGCATTACCAACATGATGCTTATGAGTATGAGCTGTGTGATAGGTTAGGTCTTACGGTATGGACGGAGATAGGGATCGTAAACAAAATGTCCGCCGATGAAACCGACGCTCTTGTTGTATCGGACGGTTTTTCGGAAAACGCAAAGCAGCAGCTTACCGAGCTTATCCGACAGAATTACAATCACCCGTCCATAATAGTATGGGGAATATCCAATGAGCTTTATCAGATGACAGACGAAATATACAGCATATATACCGAATTGGGCGAGCTTGCCAATAAGGAGGATAAAACGCGTTTTATTACATGTGCCGACAATCAAGCCTGGGGAAGATTTATGGGGCTTCCCACAGATGTTGTAGGCTATAACAAATATTTCGGCTGGTATAAGGACGCGGGTTCCGCCGAAGATTTCGGCACATGGCTCGATTCATATCACAATGGAAAAGAAAGCCGTCCGATATGCGTTTCCGAATACGGTGGAGGAGCTGCAGTATCGCAATTCAAGGATAATATTGATTGGCTTACGGATATTGATCCATGGGGCGAGCGTCATTACTGTAACTATCAATCGGCATTACATGAGAAAATCTGGGCGCAGTTTGCACAAAGAAAATACCTCTGGGGAAAATATATTTGGTGTATGTTTGACTTTGCCTCCAACGGACGGCAGGAAGGCGATACCAAAGGACAGAACGACAAAGGACTTGTTACTCGCGAACGTATACCAAAGGATTCGTTCTTTTTCTACAAATCCGTCTGGAACGACGAGCCTATGCTGCACTTGACCGAAAAGGGCTTCAAGCGGCGCGGCAATGTGGTTCCGCAAGTGAAGGCGTATTCCAATGCGGACAGCGTTGAATTGTTCGTAAACGGTGTTTCTTGCGGGACTGTTAAGCGATACGGGCTTGAAGCGACTTTTTCAACGGTCTTTATTTGGGAAAACATAGAGATCAATATTAACAAGGAAAACGATATCGTTGTGAAAGCCTCTCTTTCCGACGGAACGGTACTTGAGGACAAGGCGGTCTGGACTGGACTCAAGCAGTCACCGGAAATCATTGAGTGATAAGATATAGGTCGGAATAGACTAAGAAACACCCTGTCGCAGGTCACAGCGGCAGGGTGTTTTTTTACTTTTATCGGAGCAATGCTTCGATCTCGGCGATCTCCTCATCGCTGAAGTCAAGCTTTTCGATACAAGCGGCGTTTTCGATTATCTGTGAGGATCTGCTGGCTCCTATCAATACAGTAGTGACTGCGGGATTATGCAGCACCCACGACAGCGCCATCTGCGAGAGGGTCTGTCCGCGCCTTTCCGCGATGCCGTTCAACGAATTGAGCCGCGAGATCATCTGCTCATTAAGCTGTTCTCCCAGCCATGTCTCGCCCTTGCCGATGCGCGAATCCTCCGGCACTCCGTTCAGATACCTATTGGTCAGGAAACCCTGATACAGCGGCGAAAAAACTGCCAATCCGATACCGTTTTCCCGAGCGTACTTGTCAAGACCGTCGTTCTCAATCCACCTATTGAGCATTGAGTAGGACGGCTGGTTGACGATAAACGGAGTGTGCAGCTCGCGAAATATCGCCGAGATCTCGGCGGTCTGCGCGCTGCCGTAGTTGGATACGCCGACATACAGCGCCTTGCCTTGACGAACGGCATTGTCAAGCGCGAGAGCGGTCTCCTCAAGCGGCGTGTCAGGGTCGAAAATGTGGTGATAGAAAATATCGACATACTCCAGCCCCATGCGTTTCAGGCTCTGATCAAGCGACGCGGTGAGGTATTTCCGCGAACCGTTGCGGTCGCCGTAAGGACCCGCCCACATCTCGTAGCCCGCTTTCGTGGAAATACACAGCTCGTCGCGGTATTGCCTCATTCCGTCAAGAATCCTGCCGAAGTTCTCCTCTGCACTGCCGTTGTAAGGATTTCCGTAGTTGTTTGCGAGGTCGAAATGCGTTATCCCGAGGTCGAACGCGGTATGAACCATTCCCTCCATATTCGCGAAGTAGCCCTTATGCCCGAAGTTCTTCCACAGCCCCAGCGATACTGCGGAGAGCTTCAATCCGCTCTTTCCGCAGCGTCTGTAAATCATCTTGTCGTATCTTTTTTCATTGGCGATATACATAAAAATTCCTTTCTCAGAGCGGCGGCAGCTCGTCAAGCGTTATGACGTAATCGTCGTTGTAAATTTTGTTCAGGTCGGAAACGCGGTTACCGTCGGTGATATGCTCGGTGTGCCAGGTCATAAACCATACCCAGCCGGCCATTCCGTCCTGTAATTGCTTAACGGTCGGTATTCGCCCGCACTCGTGGAAGCAGACGGGCTTCTCGTTGCCGACTACTTTCCTCACCAGAGCATACAACCGCTGATTTGCGCCGTCGTTATAGGAATCCGCACCCGCAATGTCAACGTATTCATCGCCCGGATACCAATCGGCGTAACCGCGTCCGTTGCCCGAATAGCCGAGTACCCATATCAGATTGTCAAGCCCCCAATAGTCGGTGTAGCGGCGATACATTATTCTCCACATTTCCTTAAAATTATCCTCGCCGCCCTTGCTCCACCAGAACCAACCGCCGTCCAGCTCGTGAAACGGTCTCCACAGCACGGGGATATTCTGGTCTTTTAGCTCCTTGAGCGCCTTTGCCGCCTTGTCAATACCCGCGATAAGGCTCTCGTATTCGGGAGTTCCCTCTGTTAGCGCCTTATCCCAGTCATTGCGGACTGTTTTCATACACTCGTCCCAGCTTCCCGAGAAATCAAAGCCGCAATGCCAGCAGATCGTCACAATGCCGCCGCGGTCATGCCATTCCTTTGCGCGCCGGTTTACGCCGCTGAAATCATCGTTCATATAGTCAAGACCGCGTATTGCCGGATACTTTCCGGTATTCTTGTAGATGTAGTCAAACTCGTACTGCTCGCTGCCCATCCATGTAGATTCCTGCTGTCCGGATATAATAGCCTTGCCGTATGTATCGCAGATATACTCGTATAGCCGAACAGCCTCCGCAGAGGCGTTGGGGTTGGATAAAGAGAGCTTTTCCGTCGGCTCGGATTCATCGGGAGGTGTCGTTGAGGTGCTTGCAGCGGAGCTTGTTACCGAACTTTCGGTAACGCTCGATGAGGTTGAGCTTTCTGTACTGTTTGTTGTCGTTGAACTCTCGGAAGCGCTTGCGGAATCAGAGCTTTCGGAAACGGTTGAGGTACTTGAACCCTCGTCGCTGCTTGAAGACGTCGTGCTATCAACGGTACTTGTCGATGAGCTTTCCGTATTGTTTGATGATGTCGAATTTTCGGTACTGCTCGTCGTCGAGGAACTCTCAACAGTGCTTGAACTTGTCGTTGATGAACTCTCTGATGAGCTTGTCGTGGACGAGCCTTCGGGAGTGCTGACCGAATTTTCCGTTTTGCCCGAACAAGCCGTTATTGAGACCGCCAGAGCAATAGCGGAAGCAATTGCCATAAAACGTTTCATAAACGCATTTCCTTTCATATACTTTATTTTAATTATACACTATTGACAAAATAAAATCAATAGTGTATAATAGGATATTATTAACATATTATAGGACGTGATCAAATGCTCCATATACGAAAAATATGCTGTGATGCCGTACATGACAAGAATTTCGAAATCGATCGCCCAAACGGCTACGACTGCTGTCTTATACTGTTTGTGAAAACAAAAGCGCGGTTTACGTTTAAAGGAAACGAGATCGTTACCGAACCGAATACGCTGATATGTTTTAACAGATACTCTCCGCACAAATACGGAGCATATGGCGGAGAATATGTAAATCATTGGATGCACGTGGAACTCCCCGACGAGATGTATTCATCTATGAACGTAATATTTGACCGCCCCGTTTATGTCGGTTCATCGATAAGCATCGACGAGTATATGCACCTGATAAGCGACGCGTTCTACCGCGGGAATACAAGCAGAATATGCGACTGCCTTGTTACGGCAATGTTGGAAGAGATAAAGGGCGTTATTAAACAACCGTTAATGCAAACGACACACTTCGCGGATCTTGTTGAATTAAGGAAGATTATTTATTTGAACCCCGATGCGAATTGGACAGTCAAACGAATGGCCGAAAGCATTCATGTCAGTGAACCTTATATTCAGGAGATATACAAAAAAGCATTCGGGATATCCTGCGGATCAGACGTAATATGCAGCAGAGTAGAAGCCGCAAAGATATTTCTTGCAGACACCGAGATGACCGTCGCGGAAATCGCGGTAAAGTGTGGATATAACGGCACCGTGCATTTTTCCAGACAGTTTAAAAAGATCACGGGGTACTCGCCTACGGAATACAGAAAAATGTTGTTGTGAACAGTCAAACAACGATCCCCTTTACAAAGATCTCTATACCGATACCGAGCAGAATAACTCCGCCGAGTATTTGCGCTTTATTTGAAAGCTTTGTTCCGAACGTCTTTCCGATCCTAAGCCCCGCCATACAGATAACAAACGTTACCGCCGCGATTATCAGCGAAGCTGCAAACGCCATAAGCCAACCGTATTCCGATATAGTAAATCCGACGGACAATGCGTCGATCGACGTAGCGACACCTTGAACCAAAAGCGCTCCAAACCCGAGACCGGTATCCTCGTTATCGGAGCCTTTGTTCCGAATGCCCTCGATCAGC
This sequence comes from uncultured Clostridia bacterium, assembly GCA_947177735.1. Taxonomy (GTDB): domain Bacteria; phylum Bacillota; class Clostridia; order Oscillospirales; family Ruminococcaceae; genus CAG-115. The sequence continues at coordinate 3,391 of CAMWVP010000034.1, read as the reverse complement.
ATTTTTCCGCCGATAAATCCAAGCAGCAGCAACGCCGCCCACGGGATAATTTTCTCAAACGCTTTAAAATATTGCACTATCGTGTGAACGCATATCCAACCGATCATTGGCATAGCAAATTGAAATCCGGCGAAAACGCCCGCTATTCCGCACATTTTCCCATTGCCCATTTTAGGCTCGTTCAGCCCGTTTGCCAGCGATACCGAAAAAGCGTCCATAGCAAGTCCCACGCCAAGTAAGGCGCTGTTGAGAATAAACATAAAATTCATATCCATTGTTTTTCCTCCGTTTTATACAAAATAAAAAAGACTCAAGTATAACCGCGTGCTATACTTGAGTCCTGATTTTAAACAATAATTAAACTCCATGCATAGCTTAACAGTTATACATGAGTCTCGCAAATTAAAGCAAGCCAGACCGTATGGTCAGTATGTTGACTTGCTGCGCAGCAATGCGCTTGCTACTCCCTCATGGGAAATTTTATTAAACATATTATACCGCATTATAATAAAACTGTCAATAGGCGAGCATGATTTTCTGTCATTTCGACAAATTCCGACAAATTTTTTTGTTGAAAGTATCCATTTCATTTCGGTTTATCCACCCTGTTGAAGCATCCATAGCGATACGGCAGGCGGCGGTTTGGTCAAGTGAATTCAGCATAACGAAATCGTGGATAGTCCCCTGAACGCGCAGAGCTGTGACGTCCACGCCCGCACAGCGCAGCTTTTCCCCGAATGCTTCTCCCTCGCTGCGCAGAACATCCGCCTGTCCGTTGATTATCATAGTTGGCGGAAAATGACTTAAACACTCCTTGCTCGCAATAAGCGGAGAAGCGGTAATTTGACCTCTCTGATTCCGACAAGGAGCATATTGCTGCCAGAACCACATCATTCCCTCGCGGTATAAATAATAATTTACGGCAAACTTCCTGTAACTCGGCGTGTCGAAGCAGGCATTCGTTACAGGATAATACAATAGCAGCTTCCGAATATGCGGACCGTTCCGCATATTTGACATGATCACCATTGCTATCGCCATATTCCCGCCGACGCTGTCTCCGGCAACTATCGGTAGATCACAGCATGCATCGGGGCAGCGTTTTCCGATGATCTCGCGCAGATGTGAAAGCGCATAATAGCATTGCTCTACGGCAACGGGGTATTTCGCTTCCGGCGCTCGCGAATATTCGGGAAACACGACAATAGAATTTGTCCTCGTTGCAAGCTCCCTTACCAGCTTCTCGTGAGTATGAAAGCTCCCGAAGACCCAACCTCCGCCGTGAAAATACAATATCACATTTTGAATACGGGAGCATTTCGGCACAACAAAATATACGGGTATAACACCCCATTTTCCACAATCAACGGCTACCGAAGATATATCGGCAGGATATTTGTATACGGGCGTATCCTGCGCCTTTTCAAGCACCTGTCTGCCCTGTTCGGGCGGTAAACGGAAAATAAGCGGCGGCACGGAACTTTGACTACAAACCTTTTCCGCGGCAGGCTCAAGCGGAACACAACGTTTCATTTAAGATCCCTCCTTGTAAATAATACATTATATGCCAACAGAGAGATTTTGCTTTTCCGTCACAATTCGTTTTTATTGACAATCATAATTATTTATGCTATACTGTAAGTACCAAATTTGTTAATTTCAGGTAAAAGGAGTAGATAAAAATGCTTGAAAGGATTTTCAAATTAAAGGAAAACAAGACAAATGTCAAGACCGAGATCACAGCGGGCATTACGACGTTTATGACAATGGCGTATATCCTTGCCGTAAATCCGAGCGTTCTTTCCGCAGCAGGAATGGATGGCACGGCGGTTCTTCTCGCCACCTGCATCGCGTCGTTTATCGGCACGGCTTGCATGGCGTTTATGGCCAATCTCCCGTTCGCGCTTTCGGCGGGTATGGGACTTAACGCCTACTTCGCCTATACTGTCGTCATAGGATTCGGGTATCCATGGCAGGTCGCTCTGCTTGCGGTTTTTATCGAAGGCGTGATCTTCCTTATACTTTCCCTTACTAAGGTGCGAGAGGCGATATTTGATTCGATACCGCTATCGCTTAAAAAGGCTGTTTCTGTCGGTATCGGATTGTATATAGCCTTTATCGGACTGCAAAATGCGGGACTTGCTGTCGACAGCTCCGCAACGCTTGTCACGATCACGAGCTTTACCGACAACTTCAACACACAAGGCATATGTGCCCTTCTGACGGTGGTCGGAGTTATACTGACCTCGATACTTTACATCAAGCAGATCAAAGGCGCTATCCTTATCGGCATTGTCGGAACATGGGTTCTCGGAATGATCTGTCAATTAACGGGGATTTACGCTCCTAACCCCGAAGCGGGCTTTAACTCGGTATTTCCGTCATTCACTATGACCGATTTCTCAAAGCTGGGAGAAACGTTCGGGCAGTGCTTCAATGTTGATATGAGCGCCGTCGGGATATTCAACTTTATTGTGATCATATTCTCGTTCCTGTTTGTCGATCTTTTTGACACTCTCGGAACTCTGATCGGCACAAGCGCAAAGGCGGGAATGCTTGACGAGAACGGCAAGCTCGCCAAGATCAAACCCGCGCTGCTGGCGGATTCCATAGCTACAGCAACTGGAGCGGTGCTTGGAACCTCGACCACAACTACGTTCGTAGAATCCTCCGCGGGCGTTGTATCAGGCGGCAGAACAGGACTTACCGCGCTTACAACAGCGGTACTGTTTTTGATCTCAATGCTGTTTGCACCGATTTTCATAGCGATCCCTTCATTCGCCACAGCGCCGGCGCTTATTATCGTTGGATTTCTGATGTTCAGCTCGATCACGGAGATCAAGTTTACCGCCGAGAATTACACGTCGGCGATCCCCGCGTATCTATGCGTGCTGACAATGCCGCTGTTTTACAGCATCTCTGAAGGAATATCTTTCGGAGTTATCTCATACGTTCTCCTGAACCTGGTATGCGGAAAACGAAAAGAGATCAATCCCATAATGTATGTACTCGCTGTGCTGTTTATTCTGAAATATATTTTCCTTTAATTTTTTCAATAACAAAGGCTGTGCCGAAAGACGGATACTCATAAAGAAGTTTTCGCCATAGTACTTATGTTTTTCAGTCGAAAGTGCTATGGCGTTTCTATTGATAATGTAACGGCTTTGATGTATAATTATTAATAAGATAAATCGGAATTTAAAAAAGGTAGTTTACACGGGAATAGAGGAGGTGAAACTATGCGTAAACAATTGGAGATATTTCACAATCTGGTTTTAGAGTTTAAAAAAGATACTTCCATTGATGCTGTATTGTTAAATGGTTCTGTTGCATATGGTACTGCAACCGATTTATCTGATTTGGACATTATCGTACTTGGAAAAAGGAGTGA
>CAMWVP010000033.1 GCA_947177735.1 uncultured Clostridia bacterium | reverse complement strand
CACCTACTCCCCCCCCTCTCTACCCGACTGCACCCCCGACGAGATGTACCAGGAGCTGAAACTGCTGCACAATTATATCAAGGAACAGTTCGGCTACGATATGTACGTTATGCGCCCGCCCAAGGGCGAGTTCTCGGAGCGCGTCCTCGCGTGTGCGCGGTCGCTCGGCTACACTACCGTCCTATGGAGCTTCGCCTACATGGATTGGGAAACCGACAACCAGCCCTCCACCTCCGAGGCGTTCAAGAAGATAACCTCCAAGACGCACAACGGCGCGGTCTATCTGCTCCATGCCGTAAGCTCCGCCAACACGGAGGTGCTCGGCGACGTCATAGACTACTGGCACGAGAACGGCTATATCGTAACGCCGATGTGAAAAAAGCCAAGCGGCGGGGTCTTTGAGACCCTGCCGCTTTTACATCATAGGCGAAAACAGCCTTAGCAGCGCCCTGCCGATACGCACGAAAAAGTTCACGTTCAGGCAGTCCTCGTAGGTTATCTCCCTGCACTCCTCGAGGGTCTTGATATAGTCCGCCTTAACGTCGGAAATGCAGTCGGTCTTGTACATATATGTCGCGCACTCGAAATGCAGATACAGGCTGCGGAAGTCGAGATTTACCGTTCCGACGACCGCCATTTTATCGTCGGCGACAAAGTTCTTCGCGTGAATAAAGCCGGGCGTGTACTCGTATATCTTCACGCCGAGCTTGACGAGCTTCTTGTAATGCGCGCGCGTAACGGCGTGAACGAACCATTTGTCGGGGATATACGGCGTGATTATCCGCACGTCCACGCCGCTCTTAGCGGCGAGCGTGAGCGCGGTGGACATCTCGTTGTCGATTATCAGGTACGGCGTCGTGATGTAAACGTAGTCCTTGGCATCGTTGATGATGTTCAGATAGGCGTTCTCGCCTACGGGCTCGTCGTCGAGCGGGCTGTCGGTGTACGGGATAACGCAGCCTCCGCCCTTATACGGCGCGATATCCTTTTCCTGCGGCATATAGTAATCGTAGGACGCGGGCTTGGTGTTGTTCAGGTAATTCCACATGGTGAGAAACATCATTGTGAAGCTCCAGACCGCCTCGCCTTTCAACATGACCGCAGAGTCCTTCCAGTGCCCGTATTTCTCGTAGGCGTTGATATACTCGTCGGCAAGGTTTATGCCGCCGTTGAAAGCGGTGTGACCGTCGATAACGAGTATCTTGCGGTGGTCGCGGTTGTTCATCTTCGCCGACCATATCGGCTTGAACTCGTTGAACACCCTGCACTTTATGCCCTTTTTCTCAAGAGTGCTGTAATACCTGTAAGGCAGCGTCAGCAGACAGCCGATGTCGTCATACACCACCCGCACGTCTACGCCCTCCGCCGCCTTGCGCTCGAGTATCCCGAGGATGGTATCCCACATCTTCCCCTCCTGGATGATGAAGTATTCGAGGAAGATAAAGCGCTCCGCCTTTTCGAGCTCGGTCAGCAGCGTCTCGAATTTCTCCTCGCCGCTTGAGAAATATGTGACCGCGGTGTTGGTGTAGGCGGGATAGCCGCCGAACGTGTACAGATACCGCGCCTGTTTTTCGGCAGTCCTCGAGCCGTCGTGCAGTCCGCGGACGAGCTCGGTGTTCTGCGGCAGCAGCAGGCGCTCCTCGGCGTTAAAGCGGTTCATACGCCTTCGCAGGCGGTCTCCCGAATGGCTGTTGCCGAAAAAGATGTAGGTCATCACGCCGAATATCGGGAACGACAGTATAACGATCATCCACGCGATCTTGTAGCTCGGGTTCATATCGGAGTTGACGATCGCCAGCGTAAGCACAAAGCCGATTATCTCAAAGACCAGATACGAATACGTATAGGTCGTGCCGAGCGACCAGAACAGCGAGACCAGATAGCTTATCTGAATCAGTATGCCTATGATACAAACGGTAGTCCTGTTGAAAACGCGTTTAAGCAGTTTGGTTAGGAAATTCATTTTATGTCACCTTGCATTTTTTCAATTGTATATCGATGCGATATACAATATTATAGCACAATCGCAACGGAAAATCAAGCGAAAAATCGGTGAAAACAAAGACCCGCCCCGAACGAAAAAACGGCGCCCGGACATTTAAGGCGCGTGTGGTACAGAAAAAACGGTGTCGAGCGAAGACGCTTGACACCTCAATTTCCTATGATACGGCTAAAAACCACAATAATCCTATATACGAGCAAGACCACTCGTTTATCACTCGCCCGCCGAAGGCACGACATAGTATATCCTATCCTCGGGATTCGCAAAATCGAGCTTGTCGCGCGCAATATCCTTGATGTACTCATCAAGGCTGTCCGCGTTGTTCAGATAGCCGTCTATCTGTTCGTTCTTCGCCTTAACCGCATTGGTCTCGGCAAGGAGCTGCTCATAGCGCTCCGTATTGGTCTTTATCGCGATACTGTCCGAAATTATCGAATACGCGACGTACACGACGGCGACCAGTACCGCCGCACCCGCAAGAAAGCGAACAAATCCATGCCGCTTCTTATTTTCACGGGCTTCGTCTGACCGATGCCTTAATGACATGAACCTCTTCACCTTCCCCAATTTTTTCTAGTCTCTTCTTATTATACAACGTTTTGTGCATTGATTGCAAGCGTTTAGCGCCATTTTCACGTGCAGCGCTCCAATATTCGGAGATTTTGCCAATTCCCGACCGCGTTTTCTGTGAAATATTCACAAACATTTTCTTCGCCGATCCGACGATACCATGTACCAACCGACCTATAGTATGCCGCCAAGCCAGTGCCGCGGCGCTCTCGGCGAGGTTAAGTATCCTGCCGACCGTGACGATATACGCGAACACGCCCGCGCCGAAGCCCAGCACCGTATACACGCGCACAAAGTTGCCGAGCGACTCGGACAGCTTGAACACCGCAAGCGCCGCCAGCATAAAGAACGCCACGTCGCAGACAAACACCGCTGCCCGAAACCGCAGTATCAGCCGCACGATGCGCAGCGCCTCGTACACGAGCCCGAATACGAGTCCAGCCGCGAACGCTATCATAAAGCAATCGGAAATTGAATAGCTCATTTCACCCTCCGATATCATCTGAACAGCTTTTTAACGGGTCCGTCGAGTACACTGTGGCGGTTGTAGGCGATGGAATTAACGCAGCCCGTCATCGAAAAGTCGCCGCTTTCCGCCTCAAGCGTTATCACGTGCAGGTCATCGCCCTTGATGACAAGCTCGCCCATCACCGTACTCAGAACGATCCTGCTCTCGGTGAAGCTGTCGATGTCCTTAACGCCCGATATCCGCAGGTTCTTGCGGTTCTCCATAATGATATTGTGAGGAACAGCCGTTGTTACCTTCTGCATAAAAATACCTCCTGCCTGTCTTTTTAAGAATATATTCACAGAACAGGGAAATTATGCCGATCATTCACACGACCTCATACAGCGCCGCCGCGTCCTCCTTTTTGGTGAACTCCTTGACGTCGAGCACGCGTACCTTAAGCGGCTTTCCGATCACGATCTCGATTATATCGCCCGTTTTGACCTCGTAGGACGCGCGGGCGGGCTTTCCGTTCACGAGCACCTTTTCGGCGTCGCAAGCCTCGTTCGCGACCGTCCTGCGCTTTATCAGGCGCGAGACCTTCAGATACTTATCCAATCTCATCATATTCTCCTTTTCAAACAAAAAGCGGCGGGATATCCCGCCGCTTCGCGTCATTGACAATGATCCGATTACTTGCCGGTAACAGCGTCCTTAAGGCCTCTTCCTGCCTTGAAAGCGGGAACCTTGGTAGCCTTGATCTGGATCTTCTTCTTGGTGCGGGGATTGATACCGGTTCTTGCTGCACGCTCACGAACCTCAAAAGTACCGAAGCCTACGAGCTGAATGGACTCACCCTTTGCGAGAGTTTCGGAAATAGTCGAGATAACAGCTGCGATAGCCTTCTCGGTATCCTTCTTGCTGAGTTCAGCCTTGCCTGCTACTGCCGCTACTAATTCTGCTTTTGTCATGTTGATATAACCTCCAAAAAAATTCTATATATCTAACGGTCGGATTGACCGCTAAAGACTTGTTCTGCCAGACGGCTGAGCTCCTCATCGGAGAGCTTGTCCAAAGAGCCGCCGTTTTTTACAACCTCGTTTTCGATAGCTCTAAATCTCATTATAAACCCATTTGTCGAATATGTCAAGGCTTTTTCGCCATCTGTCTTTAAAATTCTGTCTAAATTACAAAAACACAACAGGATATCACCAAGTATCTGTTGATTATGCGCAATTTTTTCGTCGGAAGCGGCAGTCTCAAGCGAATCGAGAGCGCTTTTTATTTTGTCGATAAAACTATCCGCATCGTTAATCGGCATTCCCGAGCGCGACGCGCGTCTGCAAATTTTCTCGCCCCTGAGCAGCGCGGGAAAGGTCTTAGGCACGCTCTCGAGCGTATCCGCGAACGTTTCCTGGTGCTTGCTCTCTTTCTTGAGCGCGTCCCAGTTTTTCAGCACCTCTTCCTCGGTATCTGCCTTCACCGTTCCGAAAACGTGCGGGTGCCTGTAAACAAGCTTTCGGCAGATATCGTTGCACACGTCGCCGAAATCGAAATTCCCCCGCTCGGTCTCAATCTGCGAATGGAACACCACCTGCATCAGCAGGTCGCCCAGCTCCTCCCGTAGCATCTCGGGGCTGTCGGCGTCTATGCCCTCGCAGACCTCGTATGCTTCCTCGATGAGGTCGGTGCGTATGCTCTCGTGCGTCTGCACCTTATCCCACGGGCAGCCGTTCTCCGAGCGCAGAATCTCCATAATTTTCAAGAGGTCGCCGATGTCGTACCGCTCCTTGAACTCGAAGTCCAATCCTCACAACCCCTTTCAAAAAGCAATCTGCCTTACTATATTACCCTATTTTTCGTTATTTTGCAAGGGGTTTTTTGAAATTTTTTACATTTTTCCGCTTAATTATGCCACTTGTACGAAAAACGCCCGTTAAAAATAGTAAAATTGCATAAACCAAAGCACCCGTAATTGTTGAAAACACGATGTTCAGCGTATCACCTATCATTCCGCTAAGCATTTTGTTTGCGGCAAAAGCTGCCAATCCGCACCCCATTCCGCACAAAAGCGGAAGCTTGACGGCTCCTGCTATATCGATACTTTGCGGCATAAACCGTTTCAGCATCAGCACTCCCCCGACCGTCATAAAGACGTAGCCGATAATGCTCGACAGCGCCGCGCCCGCGATGTTCAGCCTCGGTATCGAGATGAGCAGCGGGTTCAGCAGGAGCTTCAGCAGCACCGAGCCTGTCATCAGTATCAGCGGTATATGCGCCTTGTTGACCGCCTGGAATATCCCGAACAGCGCCGAGGAGACCACCATAAACAGACCCCCGAAGCACAATATCCGAAACGATGTCAGGCAGACCGAGACCTCGGCTGCGCGCGACCTGTACAGCGTCGAGAGTATCGGCTCGGCGAGCGCCGCCGCGCCGAAGCACGCCGGGCAGGCTATGAGCGCGCCCGCGCGTATCTGCATAGCGATCTTCCCCGACAGCTCCTCCTTGTTGCCGCGCTCCCATGCTGCGGCTATCTCCGGGGCGGCGGTCTTTTCGGTCATCCCGGCAAAGGACGGTATCAGCATAAACAGCGACATCGCGATACCCGTGTAGCTGCCGTACATAAAGTTCGGCAAGCCCTCGACACCGCCGCACGCCGCGTAAATGCCGCCGAAAGCGGCGTTGAAGTACTCGGGGTCGGATGCCGCCGAGACCGACAGAGTGCGCGTTACGGTGAGCAGGTCGACGAACGACACGCAGTTCATCACCAGCGCCGACGCAGCAATGGGCGCGGTCTCCTTCAACAGCTGAAAGCAGATGTCGCGGCGGCGGTAGCTCGGCGGCAGCGGCTCGCGGCTGCCGACTCTCCGCTCGTTCAGGATAAGGGTCAGCAGTCCGAAAAGCTCGCTCACGCTCACTGCCAGTATCGCGCCCGCCGCCGCGTACGGAAGAGCCGCCGCATACGCCTGCTCGATCGTCACGGCGTCTGTTCCGAAGACCTGTCTGCCGTTGTAGAACGCGCTCTTCGCGTAGAATATGACCGCATAGGACAGCCCGAGCCCGAAAACCGCCCTCGAGACCGCCTCGGCTACCGAAGCCGCCGCCGACGGCATAACGTCCGACAATCCCTCGCGGTAGCCGCGCAGCACCGACGCGGTGCAGCAGATCATTACCGCGGGAGAGATGCATATAACCGCGAGAGTGCTCTGCGGCGAACAGGCGATATGCTGCGCGAACGGCACCGCAAACGCCGCGACCGCCGCGCTCCCGAGCAGACCGATCACCGTGAATAACAACAGCGCGCACCGCCGTACAGCCGCCGCGTAGGGGCGGTTACCCGCCGCGACGCTGCGCGCGGTGGTGCGCATTATCACGGTCGGCACGCCCGCCGCCGTCAGCGCGAATATCGGCGAGTACAGCCCGTAGGCGGTGGAAAAATATCCCATTCCCGTGCCGCCGAGCAGATTGGCGAGGGGTATCTTGAACAGCGCGCCGACTATTTTCGTTATAGCCATTGCCGCGAAGAGTATCGCGGTGTTTTTGATGTATCGGGTCATAATTTTCGTCCTTTCGGCAATTTGTACATATGCTTGTACCATTTATATTGCCCAAAGTGTGAAAATATGATAGCCTCAGAAATAGAACAGCTCCTCGAATTTCTTGTCCAGCGCTATGCACAATATCAGCGCGAGCTTCGCGGTCGGGTTGAACTGCCCCGTCTCGATAGAGCTTATCGTGTTGCGCGAAACGCCAACCGCCTCGGCAAGCTCCGTCTGCGACATTCCCTTTTCGGCGCGGGCTTGCTTGAGGTTGTTTTTCAGTATCAGTTTATCTTCCATTACCACGCTCCAAAAAATTTACAGAAATAGATCACGGCAAATATCACTCCCCCGATACCGAACGCGATCCCCTGAAAAAAATAACGGTAACTCTTGACCTTTGAGCATCGGTAAAAGCTCCCGACAGAGATGGCGAGATTGATCGTTGCTAAGTAGTCCTCTACGGGCTGAGCTTGTACAAGACGGGTAAACGAAAATACAAGGCAGCACACGATCAGTACAACGATTATCCATAACATCGATTTGTCGTTAAAATGCTGCTCCATTTCATCGGACTGCTCCGACCTTGCCATTTCGAGTATTTCTTCCTTTTTCATAATGCCCTCCTCAGTAATCCATAAAGAACGCCACGGCGGTAAGTATCCCCCCTGCAAGCAGAGCGATACCCGCGAAAAGGCTCCATTTCTCCTTTGTTTTGACATATCGGTAAATATTCCCCGCCGCCGCGGAAAAGCATACGACAGAGCACAAGTCCGGCGCGTTCATATCGCGGATACTTCTCGCTATCATAAATATCCCCGCCGTTACCGCCATTACAAGATAAGTCCACCGCATTGACCTGTCGCTTATGAACGTCTCCCGTTCGTCGACCTTCTCCGTCTGTGCCTTTGCTAAAATTTCTTCCTTTTTCATATTGCCCTCCTTAGTGACCCATAAAAAACCTTACGGTAGCGAAAACAGTCATTGCCGCAAGCACAATTCCCATTATCAGCCAGCTGACCCGCTTCAGTCTTATAAAGCGATATATGCAGCACACCGCCACGGAAAAGCAGACGGTAGCGGCAAGATCCATTACGGGTTCGTCCTCACCGCGCATGCATACAAAGAACCCCGCGGCGACGGTCATCGCAAGCGCCATCCAGACCGCCGATCTGTCACGCACCGCGTTTTCCATTTCGTCCTTTTTCTCCGCCCTTGCCTTTTCAAGTATCTCTTCCTTTTTCATCTCGACACCTCCAAAAGTTTTTGCCAAGTTTACTTGGTAATCTCATTATAGCATTGCCAAGTTTACTTGTCAAGTGGTTTGCCAAGTTTTCTTGGAATTTTATAAATTATGCACAAATTCCCATTTGACTTATTGGCATTTATATACAACAAAAACGCCGTATCGGTGTGATACGGCGCTCAGCCTGTATATAAACCTGCGGTTCTCCCCGCCTGCGGCGGGGAGAACCGCATAAAATCAAGGCTGTTTTTTACTAAAAAAGACTTTTTCTGCGGCGATTTGGTAATTATTAAAGCAGTGTTTTCAGGTATTCGGTGAGCTTCGCTGCGGCTTTGTCGTGAGTGGTCAGCGAGGGGTGCCAGTCGGCGGAATATCCGTCGGCAGCCTGCTGAACGTCAAGCTTCAGCGTCGAGATGTTGCTGTCGCCCGTCTCGGCGATGTAATTTTCGACCGCCTGCTCGATACTCGGGAACAGTCTGTCGGTCATCACGCCGAACGCGCAGACGATCTTCGCGTTGGGATTGTTCTCGCGGACAGTTTTAAGGAACTCGGTATACGCCGCACTGTACTCCTCCTGCCTGTCCTTATGAGTGAGCGTGTAGCTGTCATCGTTGGTGCCGAGGTTGATAACGATAAGGTCGGGCTGACGCGTCGAGAAATCCCAATCGATATCCGAGGGCTTAAAGCTTCCGTTTGCCGCATACGAAAATCCCAGCTTGGTATAGTACTGCGGCAGAGTCTGCGCGGGAACCTTATTCGTACCGTCCGAGTAGCCAGAGATTATTCCGTAGCCGCTGAACGATACCAAGCTGTAATCCACGCCGAGAGCCTGCGCGGTCTTGTACGCGTACGCCTTGGTTACGTCCTCGGTCTTGGTGGAGAAGTGGTGATCCTTGTCGGGATCGTCCACGCCGTAGCCGCAGGTTATCGAGTCGCCGATGAACTCGACGAGCTTTTCCTTTTCGGGAGTGGGCTTGATGGGCGTGCCCGTCACGTTTATGCCCGTCAGCGCGATCGTCGACATCGGAGACTCGGAGAGCTTCACGAACGACACCGTGACCTCCTCGGGCTCGTCGCTCGAGAATACCTCGTAGACCTCCTGCTTGTTGTCGACCATATCGTCGATAACGCGCTCGCCGTTTACGTATATCCCCACTCTCGCATGGTTGTCCGCCGCTCCCGCGCTGGCGCTGTTGCTGTCGCCCGTCACGAACATCGTGCACTTGGTGCCGGTGAACGTAAACTCGACACCCGTGCCCGAAAGCGCGCAGTAAAGCCAGTCATCGTTGTAATATGTACGCCCGAGCAGCTTTACGTTCTCGGCGTTGGGCTTATAAAATGTTTCCTTGTTCATATCGTATTCTTCCTCCGTTGACGAGACCGAACTCTCCGTGCTTTGTTGTTCGTCCGTGCTCTGCTGCGAACTCTGCGCCTTGTCTCCGCACGCCGTCAGCAGCACGAGCGACGCGGCGCACATCAGCGCGGCTATCTTCTTCATCTTCATATCGTTCCTCCTATGGGCAGCCATACCCTCATCTGATTTTCGCCGCGGTTGCCCCATGTGTAATAGGGTACGGCGGTTAGCGTTTCGGGGAGCGTCTCGGGCTTTTTGAACGTGTACAATTTCCCGTCCGATACGGTGCGGAAGCCCCTCACCTTAAGGCTTACCGCGCCGAGCTCGTCAATATAGTTTCCGACCTCGGGAACAGCGTTCGCGTCCAGCAGGAGCGGGAGAATCTCGCCGTTGTCCGCGCCCTCGAAGCAGTAGATCAGCGCCCCGCGCTGAACAGCCGCGCATCCCGTATTCTCCGCGACCTTAGGCGAACAGTAAACGAGCCTCGGAGTGCCGTCAAGCTCGATCTCCAGCACGTCGCCCGACGATATCCCGAAGTACGCGTAGCCCTTTCGGATATCGCACTTCACAGCGCTGCCGTTAAGCGCCGCGCCGAAGCTTTCGCTCCACGAGGGAACGCGCACTGCGAGCTCTCCGCTGCCCGAAAGTATCTCGTACTTCACGGTGAAGCCGTACGGGAAATCGGTCGTGCAGCGAATTTTCACGCCGTTTCCGAAGTCCGTCTCCCCCGCCGCGTAGAGATGGCAGCAGCACAGCTCTCCCGACGCTCCGTAGGCGTAGCTGCCGAGCGACGAGACCGTTCTCGCGACGTTCGGCGGACAGCACGCACAGGCGAACCACCCCGGACGCTGCGGCTTATCGTGCCAATGCGTAGCGATGACTCCCGAGATGCCCGGAATGACCTCCAGCGGATTGACGTAGAAAAACCGCTTTCCGTCAAGCGCCATTCCCGCAAGCACCGTGTTGTAAAACGCGCGCTCCATCACGTCGGCGTATCTGCCGTCAAGCTCCGTCCGCAGCATTGCGCGCGCGAAGAACATCAGCCCGCAGCTCGCGCAGGTCTCGGCGTATGCGGTGTCGTTGGGGAGGTCGTAATCGGCGGTGAACGCCTCGCCGATATTAGTCGAGCCTATGCCGCCCGTGATGTACATCCGCTTTTCCACGATACTGTCCCAGAGCCGCCTGCACACGCCGAAGAGCTCCTTGTCGCCCGTTTCGGCGGCAAGCCCCGCCATTCCCGTGTAGAGATAGACCGCGCGAACGGCGTGTCCCACCGCGTCGCGCTGCTCCCTGACGGGCGCGTGGCTCTGCTGATAATAACCGTCATTTGCGTCGTTCCCCCAGACGGTCCAGCCGCGGAGCTCAGCCTCGCGCTTGTAGAAATCGTCCGTGCCGCGGGTGTCGATAAAGCGCGCGGCAAGCGTGAGAAACCGCGGGTCGCCCAACACATCATACATTTTCAGCAGCGCGAGCTCGACCTCGGGATGACCCGGATAACCCTCGCGCTTTTGAGTGACAAAGCGCTCGTAGATATGCTCGGCGTTACGCTTCATCACGTTCAGCAGCCTGTCCTTGCCCGTTGCCTCGTAATACGCAGCGGCAGCCTCCATAAAGTGCCCCGCGCAGTACAGCTCGTGACCCTCCAGCAGGTTCGTCCAGCGCTTCTCCCTGTCCTTGACCGTGAAATAGGTGTTGAGGTAGCCGTCCTCGTCCTGAGCCTCGGCAATGACAGCGATAAGCCTGTCCGCGCGCCGCTCCAGCTCCTTGTCGGGAAACAGCGCGAGCGAATACGCCGCAGCCTCGAGCCACTTCGCCGCGTCACTGTCCTGAAACACCTGACCGTAGAAGCCGTCGCCGATGTCCTCGCCGCGCAGCGCTTTGGCGGCGTTCTTGAAGTTTTGCACCACGTGGCTCTTCTCCGCGCCCTCCGCCTCGTCGCACAGAACGGCGTACTGATACGGTATCACCTCGCGCTTTATCAGCCGCTGAAGCTCCGCGACAAATCCGTCCGACGGCTTGAAGCCGTTTATCTTGATAGGTTTGCAGTCCATACTTCCTCCGTATAGGTTACAACTTAGGGAACACCGATCAGATCATTTATACACAATTTAAAGTCCTATTTTATGCGGTTTCCCCGCCGAAGGCGGGGAAACCGCAATCAGATCAGTGTTTCCCTTACATTGTATTACATATTCCGGAAAAAGTCAAGAGAAAGTTGCGGCAGCTAATTATTGTCGTATTTTAAGGCAGCACCGCACAATTATTGTCGTTCGATTGCGCCGTCAGATTTTTCGTCAGATTGTGCAAATTGAGTGCAGTAAGGCTGACGCCTTTCAAACAAAATTTGTGCAAGATGGCGGAAAATATGCAAGCGGACGAAAACAAGATGTTTTCGCAGTTTCCCCAAGAAGCGGCACGGATGCCGCTATCAGAGGGAAACAGGCGGCAAAGGCGTTAGCCGCTAATTGTGCGGTGTTGCCTTAAACTTATTTTTGTTTTTTCCCCGCCGGTGACGAGGAAAACCGAAAATTCAGGAAAAGCTTAATTAGAGCATCAATATTATACGGTAATATTCGCGCGTATTTTTTCAAGGGTTCTTTCTCCGATGCCTTTGACGTTTACCAGCTCGTCAACACTCGCGAAGCCGCCGTACTCGTTACGATAGTCTATGATAGCCTGCGCCTTAACCTCTCCAATTCCGCTGAGCTTTTGCAGTTCTCGTCTTGTCGCTGTGTTGATGTTAATTATGCCCGACGGAGCGGAGGATTCGATCGAGTACCCGGGCGCTTCTCCGGTCGGCGAAGCAGACTCCTGCTGCTGAACGGTGCTCACACGGCTCTCGGGAGTATCGGGCGGAAGTTCGGTCTCTCCGCCCGTACTCGAGGAGCTTTCGGGATCAGACGCAGACTTCTCGGCGGGAATAGGCGCAAATGAGCTCACGGGAACATCGGACGGCAGCGTTTCAACGCTAACGGTCCCGGAAGCTGCCGACGGGTATTCGTCCTCGATAATGAACGCCTTGCTAACCGACGGCAAGATGCCATTGAGCACCATACCTACCGCAATTATCCCGACGAGTATCACAAACGCTGTCATAAAGCCGTTTCTGAATTGATTATGCATCCTTTTCAACCGTCCTTATCGATAGTATGCTTTCGGTTATTATACCATATTCAGAAAGAAACCGCAAGTAAACTTTTAGGTGATAACTTTTTGGTTGATAGGGTCAGCGGAAAGTTGAAAAAATTTGTTGAAAATTCCCTTTGAAAACCAAACGGAAATGTGCTATAATTTTGAATGGAAATGACGAAACACGTTATACCGAGGGGTATGTAAAGCTGATCACGTTCATTCGGCCCCTTTGTATAGCGTTTTTTTGTTGTCTGAAAGGAGAAAATCATGCCAAGAAATCGTTTTGAGAGAGTAATGTTCGCGTTTCTGACGGTGATCGTCACCGTCCACGCCTATGTATTTTACAGCCTGTACGTCGTCAACGGCAAGGCGCTGATGGAGGCAGGCGGCACGGACAGCGTGCTTTCCGCGATAAACGCTATGGGCGGCGTTTATATGTTCGGACGGTCGCTGCCGATATGGGCGGTCGTACTTACGGAATTTGTGTTCGCGTTCGCGCTGGAGGTGTTTATGGGCAGTCCCGCATCGTTCAAGCTCGCGTGCAGAGTATTCGACCCGCGCAAGACCGACCCCGCGCTGTTCGAGACGGCGGTGATCTGCGCAACGGCGGGCATTATGTGCCCGGCTATGAGCTTTATCGCGGCGTGGCTGTACTACCCGTACTACACGGGCTTTGACCTGCTCACACTGCTCGCGGACTGGCTCAAGCTCGTATGCTTCAACTTCCCGTTCGCGGTCTTGTCGCAGCTGTTCTTTATCCAGCCGCTCATCCGCACGGTGTTCAAGCTGCTGTTCCGCCGCAAAACCGAAACCGCGACCGAAACCGCGCACGAATAACAAATAAGGCGTGCCGCCTTTGTAAAGCCGTTTCATAGGTGATTGCTCGGTCGGATATTTTCAATACTTTTATATCGCACGTCCCCTAACCTGCGCAGCCTTTCTCTTTTTGCCCTGATTACCATGATTAAGCGTTGCTGCAGCGCTCGTCACATTAAACCTAGTTTGCTTTCGATAACAAGAACTTGATTAAGCAGTCGGCACAAAAAACCTCACCTTAGCTTTTAGGCTTTGGTGAGGTTCTTGTGTTCTATGGAAAAAACAACTGAGGTACCGGATACCGTCCATTCATCATTTCTCACGGTCAATATTACTTCAACCGATTTCCCCCAAAACAATACACAAGGGCACTTTTCACATTCTGCTGCCGAAATCCTCTTTCAGTTTTTCTGAACAATCTTCGATGATTGGAGCAATACCGCTTTGAAGCGTTTGCTCGTCGTCGTTGTTTCCAATCAATCCACTGATAAATTCAAAAAACTTCTGATTGATCGGCATATAATGTTCTTTAATCAGAGCAGCAAACTCAGCGTCACCTTCTATTGCTTTATGCGGGTCTTTAGAACGCTCATTATAGAAGTTGAACATATTCTCCAAATGCTTCACAACCATTTTTGCGGTATTCAACAGGCTGCAATCCGAATTCCACACTTCGTTAAAATATTCCGTAAGCGTGGAGTGTGCACCCGGTCTTGTGTCAAGCGGAGAAACCGTTATGAATTCGTCTGCGGAATAAACGCCGAGATACGCCAAATCAGCACAAAAATTGCTATACTCGGGTGTAGCCTTTATGCGATATTGTGTCGTTCCGCCATAGTCATACGAATAACGAACGTGAGTTTTCATTGTCGAAAGATCGTGTCGTGAACAGAGCCACTCTCGCTGGGCGGGGGTAAGCTCGTGAGTAGGCTCCGTAATCTTTATCCCAAGCTCGCTTTCCCTGTATTCAACGGCTGCACATACAGCGTTGTGTGCAATTCCCGGCTCGGACACCCATTTGTCCGGGGCGTTTTTCAAGAGTTTCTCCTCCTCGGTCTCCGCCAACATCTCATCAAATGAACTATCCGCGCCGTTTGTTTTTACCGTGCCGATAAAAACCGAATACGATCTGTATTCGCTGATAATACTGCCTATCATAGTAAAATCTTCCTTTCGTATAATTTTGAGTTTTTTGCCCTCTGCTATATACTTCCGTTTTTTACTATGATTAGCAACCGCAACTATTTAATAAAATTATAATTTGTAGGTTTTCAATAAATATCTTTTATCATCTTTATCGAATTTCGACAAAGAATTCTTTTCGTTATCCGGATCGCCCGTCTCATCGGCGAAGAGCTTTTCGAGCAGCTCCAGAAAACTGTGGTTCACCTCCCAGCATTTTTCCCTAACAACCTCGGCAAACTCAACATCGCCCTCAATCGCCCTGTTCGGGTCTTTTGAGCGCTCGACATAAAAACTTATCCTTTCTTCAATACGGGAAACGTAATCGCGCATATAGTCAAGCGGGCTTTCTTCGCCGGTAACTATCGGTAATTCTTCGAGGATATATCCGCCTTTAAAGCTGTCGGGTCTTGTATCCAGCGGCGATTCTTGGTATTGCAGCGCGTTCATCTCCTCCTCGGAATAGATCTCCAGCTTCACCAGATCGGAGAGAAAACCGCGGTATTCGTCTGTTTTCCTGATAACTCCCAACAAGGAAAACGGCGTATCGCTATCGTAGTCAGCCGCCTCGACCGCGTACATCTTCATATTCGGGAAATCGTACTTTGATCTTAGCCAATCTATCTGTGCCTCGGTAATGCCGCGTATCGGGATAAACCACCCGGTAAGCAAGGTCATAAGTATAATGATCACAAGCGCGATTATTATGCGCTGTTTCAGTCCGTAGTGCGGCATTGTTTCTATGTATTCTGTTTTGGGGAATCCGTATGTGTTCTTTTCGTATCGGGCGAAAACTTTCTTCATTGCAATGCGGTGCCTTAGCGAGAACTTATGCTCGGGCGCATTGTCAAACTCCGCGAACTCGTGCCTTAACGATTCGCCGAGGATCTCTCTGAATACGTTCTCATTCATATCTGCCGCTCCTTTCGTCAATAAAATCCCTTATCGCCTTTCGCGCAAGCATTAAGCGCTTTTTGGCTGCGGCAAGTGATATGTTCAGCCTTTGTGCGGTATCGTCTATTGACATTCCGAAAAAGCAGTGCAGCATCAAAACCTCGCGCTGCAATATCGGGAGCTCGTCCACAAATCTAAGTATCCCGTCGCGGGATATTCTGCCGAACAGCCTGTTCTCAAGAGAAACCGCGCTGTCCTCGGGGAGATCGTCATCAAGCTGCTCGACTTTAAGCTTGTTTTTGCTGTTGAACATATCGACCGCGATATTCCTTACGATAACATCCGCGTAAGCAAGTCTGTTTTCGGGGGGAATATCGAAGAATTTTTCGGGCTTGTCCGCGATTCTCGAGAAAATCTCCTGAACTGCATCCTCTGCTTCCTCTTCGTTATGTAATTTTGATAACGCAATAGAATAAAGCCTGCTTTTGTGCTTGGAATAAAATTCAGCTAATTCGTTGCGCTGTTCTTCGTTTTCAATGGTTGATAATATAACATCAATCATAAAATATCACTCCTTTTTGATCAGTATAGCATAGTTTAACGAGAATATCAAGCTCAATTGTCTAAATTACACATTTGTTTCATTTAAACGGGGCGGAACAGAAAGTCAAGAAATATTTCGCACAATTCTCTAAAAGCGCGAAATATATAATTTAGATATTATTGATATGCCAATTAAATATTTCTGTTTTTTATGGTTTTACCCGCCGGAGTCGTGGAAACCGTAAAAAAGATTTGAAGTTCGGAAAAATTTAATTGACGGAGCAATAGAACTTGATATTTTCGCTTAACTATGTTATACTGACCATAAAGGAAGTGATAACTATATGATTGATTTTATTTTATCAACAATAGAAAATGAAGAACAGCGCAACGAGTTAGCAGAATTTTATTCCAAGCACAAAAGCAGGCTCTATTCTATTGCATTATCAAAGTTACATAGCAAAGAGGACGCAGAGGACGCGGTTCAGGAGGTCTTTTCTCAGATTGCGGATAACCCGAAAAAGTTCTTTGATGTACCACCAGATTATAGACTTGCATACACTGATGTGATGTTGAAAAACATAGCAATTGATATGTTCAAAAGGAAGAATAAAGTTCATATCGAAGAATTGAGTGAAGATATTGAAGATGTCAGTGCTTCTCTGGAAAATACTTTGTTTGATGGTATCGGGCACAGTGAAGTAATTGAGTTTGTAAATCGTTTGCCAACAATGAGGAGAAATGTTTTAATGCTCCATTGCTTCTTTGACATACCAATAATAGAAATTGCCCAAAGGCTGAAAATAGCTCCCGCTACCGCAAGTAAGCATTTAACGCTGGCTCGAAAAGCAGTCAAGGATTTTGTTGATGAAAGGAAAAATCGGTAATGAACGAAAGTGTTTTTAAAGAAATTCTGGGTGAAGCGCTAAAATCTGGATTAGAGGAGTTTGATAATGCTCCCGAGCATATGTTCTCGCTGAAACATCGCCTTGCTATGAAACGCATTTTTGCAAAATATGACCGAAATGTACGCAAACTGAAAGAGACAAATGCAGAAAATTTTGTAATTGAGTATGAGCCGAGATTAAATATCAGACAGCGTATAATCTTTATTACGATCGTAATAATTCTTATGATTTTTCTTGTTGGGTGTGTTACTGTGCTTGTTTCGGATATGTATGTAAGAACCTATCAACATTCGCTTGAAGATGATAAAAAAGACCTTTATGCCACAATGAGACCGTGGATGAACACAAATTACTTGCAGGTTCCCGTAGCAGGAGATTTGAAAGAACTTATGAACAGCATAGAGAAAGGGCTTGCTGACGGCAAATCGCTCAGAGACATACTGCAAAATAGGATAGACAGATATGCCGAAGAGTGCGGCGAAGAAGGTGTTGTTGCGGTTGGAAGCAGCCAGGCAGATATTATTCTGATAGATCCCGATACGGGGAAAGTGATCGACTCGCATCCAAAAGGACGCTGCATTGTTTTCTCAAAGAAAATTCAGGATATGGATTATGATACGGTAAGATCCCAAGCGGACGACCTTGCGACGTTTTTAAGATATGCAGTGTTTAAAAAAGAAACCGACGACCCCGAAAAGGTAAGCGCTCTGATCTCGGAATTAAAGGAAAAACAGTCGGATTATGATACCTCTCGTTTTTTGCCGATATTCTATTCGGGCGGAGAGCAGGGGGAAAAGAACGTGGAGTACTGGGGAAAACTGCTTGGAACAGATGGATTAAACTGGGATAGTCTCAGCGAGGACGAGCGCGATGAAATAGTCGATGAGTTGATGAGAATTTTGGCGGAGCGTTATTCCTCAAACGACAGGACGGACGAGGGTTTACTTGAAGAAATGGGAAAGATGAAGTCCGCAAGCGCCGCAGCCAAAAATGAAAGGTGTGATTTAGCAGAATTCGGACTCATGGCAAATTGAGTGATAAAAACATTATTAGTCCGGGATAGCAAAGATTATATTTTTGAGACATTCGCCGAATTAGCCAAAAGCGAGATGATGGATTTGGTTAAGTTGAACAAAATTTTAAAAATTTTGATAATTGATTACCAAAAACGCAATAAAAAACAGAAGTATATAATAGAGGGAAAAATATAACACAACAAGCATTCGTTAGGAGGTTTATAATGAATGGTATAAGCACAAATTGGAGAACCGAAAGGTTGTATTCCGGAAAGAGCAGTTCTGTTCCTTATAAAAACGATGGGGCTTTTGCACCCTTAATATCGGAATCTCAAAAATCACCCGAAAGCAGTGAAAACAATTATGATTTTTCGGATATGTATGTAAGAACTCATCAAACATCGGTTGAAGAAGCTGTAAAAGACCTTTATGCCGCATCGAGACCGTTGGCGAATCCGAAATATATGCAGGTTCCAGTAGCAAAAGATTTGACGGAGCTTATGGAAAGCATAGAGAAAGGGCTTGCTGACGGCAAATCGCTCAGAGATATACTGCAGGACAGGATAGACAGATATGCCAAAGAGTTTGGCGAAGAAGGTGTTGTTGCGGTTGGAAGCAGCCAAGCAGATATTATTCTGATAGATCCCGATACGGGAAAAGTTATCGACTCGATGCCGAAAGGACGCTGCATTGTTTTCTCAAAGAAAATTCAGGATATGGATTATGATACAGCAAAAGCCCAAGCGGACGATCTTGCGACGTTTTTAAGATATACGGTGCTTAAAAAAGAAACCGACGACCCCGAAAAGGTAAGCGCTCTGATCTCGGAATTAAAGGAAAAACAGTCGGATTATGATACCTCTCGTTTTTTGCCGATATTCTATTCGGGCGGAGAGCAGGGGGAAAAGAACGTGGAGTACTGGGGAAAACTGCTTGGAACAGATGGATTAAACTGGGATAGTCTCAGCGAGGACGAGCGCGATGAAATAGTCGATGAGTTGATGAGAATTTTGCAGGAGCGTTATTCCTCTAACGACAACACGGACGAGAATTTACTTGAAGAAATGGCGAAGATGAAGTCCACCGGTGTTGTAGCAGCAAAAATTGAAAGGTGCGATTTAACAGAACTTTTGTTGGGGGTAAATTGAGTGATAAAAGGCTTATTTCCTTTGTCACCGAGTGATTGCAATCAATGGAATTAAATATTTCAAATAATGTCCGATACAATAGCAGAAAGCGGATAGATCGTTTCATATATTCAAGTGGACGCAATGACCTCATAGACACAATTTTTAAAAAATATTGTCAAGCCGTTTCACAGAAAAACGCGGTGTCAAGCATTTTTGCTCGACACCGCGTTTTTTTCATTTTCAAAAACTACTTATATCCACTGCTTTAACGCTTTCTCCGAACCGGGCGCGTCGCTGCCGCGGATGGCTATTCCGCGCTCCACCGCCGCATTGGGCGCGGCGGCGCAGATATCGCCGATACTGCCGCCGAGACCGCTGCCCTCGTGCGTGCAGAACGGACGTATCACCTTGCCCGAAAAGTCGTACCTCTCCAGAAACGTGAATACCGCCATCGGAAGCGTTCCCCAGTAGTTCGGATAGCCGAGGTAGATCGTGTCGTATTCCGCTATGCTGTCGGGGTACTTGACAAGCTCCGGGCGCAGATTATTCTTCTGATCGGACTTCGCCTGCTTGATACACTCGTTGTAGTTGTCGGAATACGGCGTTTTCTGCTCGATCTTGAACAGCTCGCCGCCCGTCAGCCGCGCAATGATCTCGGCGGCGTACTCGGTGTTTCCCTTGTCGACAAACTTCATACTTCCGCCGAAATAGTTCTCGCCCGCTCTCGAATAATAAGCGATCAAAATCTTTGACATAATCCCGCGTCTCCCCTTTCTATATTGAAATAATAGCACAAATTCGCTTGACAGGGAAGTTCAAATATGTTATCATTGTATTAACCAAAAGTTTACGGAAGAGAGAATATCCCGATGTACAATTATATGCTGGAGACCTTGATCTCCGTTGCGGAAAACGGCAGCTTTTCAAAGGCGGCGGAGAAGCTGTTTATGTCGCCGACCGCCGTAATGAAGCAGATAAACGCCCTCGAGAAGCACCTCGGGCTGCGGCTTTTCGAGCGGCGTTCCTCAGGGATAAAGCTGACCGAAGCGGGAAGTGTCATACTGCGCGACGCGAGGTTTATGGTAAGCTTTTCCAAGAAGTCGATCGCCGAGGCTCGGCTCGCCGAAAAAGCCTCGGACAACATATTCTGCATAGGCTCCTCACTGCTCAACCCCGCGAAGCCGTTCTTCGACCTGTGGTATAAGCTCAACAGCAGCTTCCCCGACTTTAAGCTGAACATAGTGCCGTTCGAGGACAACTGCGACGGGATATTGTCGGAGATATCCGCGCTGGGAGAGAAATTCGATTTCCTAATAGGTGTCTGCGACTCGAAAACGTGGCTTGACCGCTGCAATATGCTGGAGCTCGGACGGTACAGGAAAATGATCGCCGTGTCGCGCGGTCACAGGCTCGCGGACAGAAGCTCGGTCAACGTCGAGGACCTGTACGGCGAAACGCTTATGATGGTCAAGCGCGGCGATTCGGGCGTGAACGACTTTCTGCGCAACGAGCTTGAGCGGTTCCACCCAAAGATAAAGATCGAAAACACTCAGCAGTTCTATGACCTCTCGGTGTTCAACCGCTGCGCGGAGACGGATAATGTGCTGCTGACGATAGAGTGCTGGCGCGACGTTCACCCCGGGATAGTGACCATCCCCGTGAATTGGGAATACGACATACCCTACGGACTGCTGTACAGCCTCGAGCCGTCGGAGAACGTGCGAGGCTTTCTCGATGCGGCAAAGAGATTCGGCGAAATGTGAGCACGCTTTTGCGCTCAAATGCTTTAAAGCACAGCACCGGATAAGTCGGTTGACAATAAGTTAAAAATGTGGTATAATTAAATATGGTATTTTATGATGCCGAATAATATTTTTAAGGAGAAACGGTTTAATGGGAAAAAAGAAGATCATTTCGTTTGCGGCGGCGTTTATTGCGGCGGCGCAGGCGCTGACATCCGTTACCGCAACGGGCATCGCCGATGACGCGGCGGGTGCCGGTACTGTCGAATACGTATACGACAGTGCGGAAGTTAACCTCCCCGACAACGATGAGTTGTTCGAGATGTACTACGAGAAGCTGCTTTACGGCGACTTTTCATTCTTCGCAAACTACGGCAGAGACAATCTTACAGGCTCGACGCGTGCGGCGTATGAAGCGCTCAGGAGCTGGGTAGAAAAGGTCGCTAAGGGCGAGATAGCTACCACGGAGTTTACATATACTCCGGACGGCTATACTAATGACGCTTTTCAAACCACTGTAGAGGATATTAAGCTTGCGCGTTATTACGTTATGTTGGATCTCCCGGAAAAGTTTTTCTGGTATGACAAGGCCGTAGGAACAACTATCCACGGCTTTTCCAATGGCGTAACCATGCCCTTTCCCGTTGCGGCGGATTATTCCGCTACGGGCGCTGCTTCAACCCAAATTGACACCGCTAAGCTCGCGACGGCTAACGATTCTGTTGAGACCGCAAAGAAAATTGCCGAAGAATATGCCGACAAGAGCCTGTATGAAAAGGTAATGGGCTTTAAAAACGAGATCTGCAAGCTCACCGATTATAACTTCCCCGCGCTGAGCGGCTATAACGGAACGAATCCTTGGCAGATGATCTGGGTGTTTGATAAAGACCCCGAGACCAAGGTCGTTTGCGAGGGCTACTCCAAGGCGTTCCAGTATCTCTGCGATCTTGCCGGCGTTGAATGCTACACCGTAACAGGTGTAATGGATGGCGGAACGGGCGCGGGCGGTCATATGTGGAATATCGTTAAGATGGACGATGGCAAGTACTATCTTGTCGATGTGACGAACTGCGACAACAATGACGGCGATGCGGGCACCTCGGACGAGTATCTGATACTCAAGGGCGCAAAGCAAAGCTCCGCAGCCGGATGCGTTATGGTGAGAGGCACCAATCAGATTACATACAAATATTACTCCGGCGAAGCGGGGCATATGAATACGACCGCGATGTATCCCGCTGACCTGCTGACCGTATCTGAGACGGATTACGTTCCCGGCTGCAATCACGGCAAGATCACCGACTGGACGGACGACGGAAACGGCAAGCACACCGCAATGTGCCCCGACTGCAAAGAGACGATAAGCGAGGCTCATAAGCTGAGCAAGTTTAAGTCCGACGGCGAGAATCACTGGAAAGAGTGCACCGTCTGCGGGGCAAAGACCGACGAGGCAGAGCACGACTTCGGAGACGTTGTTGACGGCGTTAAGACTTGCAAGGATTGCGGATACGAAGTAAATCACGAGCACGTCTGGGGTGATCCCGAAGTTACGACCCCGGCTACCTGCGGCAAGCCCGGCGTAAAGACCTCTACCTGCGACGAGTGCGGCGAGACCAAGGATACCGAGATCCCCGCGACAGGCGAGCATACATACGGCGATAATTGGGCATCCGACAAGTCGGGTCACTGGCAGGTATGCTCCGTTTGCAAAAATAAGACCGAAGCCGAGGAGCACGACTGGGACGAGGGCAGCGTAACTACCGAGCCCACATGCACCGAGCCCGGTGAAAAGACTTTCACCTGCACGGTTTGCGATGCGACCAAGAAGGAGGCCGTAGAGGCTACCGGTCACGACTTCAGTGAAGCTTGGGAAAACGACGAAACGGGTCACTGGCACAAGTGCCTGAACGACGGCTGTGACAAGACCACGCTCAAGGACGACCATACATGGGGCGACCCCGAGGTAACGACCGAACCTACATGTACCGTGCCCGGCGAAAAGACAACGACCTGCACCGTATGTGATTTTGAGAAGACCGAGACGATTGCTCCCAGCCATACGTTTACCGAGGAGTGGGAGATCACCGACGATACTCACAAGAACACATGCTCCGTATGCGGAGAGGGTGTCGAGGAGGAGCACGACTACAACGAGGGCAGAGAGGTTACAACAGCTCCCACCTGCACCGAGCCCGGCGAGGCGACACTCACCTGCGTATGCGGCAAGACCACGACCGAGGAGATCGAGGCGCTCAATCACGTTCCCGGCGATCCCGTCCGCGAGAACGTAGTTGAGGCGACCGCGGAAGAGGACGGCTCTTACGATAAGGTCGTTTACTGCGAGCGCTGCAAGGCGGAGCTTACCAGAGAGACCATCGTTATCCCCATGACAGGCGAGATAGAGCCTCCCATTGAGCCTCTTCCCGATATGCCCGATGATTCCGACGATGGATCAGGCTCTGCTAATGGTTCCGACGCATCTAATGGTTCCGACGCAGCTAACGGTTCCGACGCAGCTAACGGTTCCGATGCAGCTAACGGTTCCGATGCAGCTAACGGTTCCGATGCAGCTAACGGTTCCGATGCAGCAAATGGTTCCGACGCTGCCGTTACTCCGAACGATCAGCCTATCAATGGCGACAACGTAACAAGCGGCGGTGACGCTGTCGACAACGCAAGCTCCGACAATACCGTTCAGACTCCCGAGAACAGCAACAGCAATCCTTCCACGGGTTCCCGCGGCAGCATTGCATGGCTCGCGGCGCTGAGCTGCATCGTACTCACCGCGCCCGTTATCAAGCGCAAGAAGTCCGACAAATAATATGCGGATCAAGTAAATAAATCGTGGTGTCAGGCAATATGCTTGACACCACTTTTTTGCGGAACGTAAAACGTTATTTTGCGCAGTCGCGTATCTGCTCCTGATACAGATCGAGCAGCTCGCCGAAATTATCAATTTAAGTAAATGACTTTCAGCCCTTTTGAGGAACGGGTTGACACGGCTTTTCCCATA
This sequence comes from uncultured Clostridia bacterium, assembly GCA_947177735.1. GTDB lineage: Bacteria > Bacillota > Clostridia > Oscillospirales > Ruminococcaceae > CAG-115. The sequence goes on along the minus strand of CAMWVP010000033.1, from coordinate 2,113 downwards.
CGCCTCCGAGAGATACCGATCACGAAATATGTTGTAATTTCATGCATATAATTATTTCGGAGAGTATCACCGCGTTAAGGCTCAATCTGGGAGGTTAGTTATGGCTGATCTGAGAAATGAATACACCGACGTCAAGAATATCAAGCATAAGGTAGAGCACGTCACTTCCGAGAACGTCAAGGACAATACGGAGCAGATAATCAAAGAGCTGTGCGACGTTCTCGTGAAAAAGAATCCCGCTTAACGGTCGCATTTAATGTGAGAGGATAATGTGATTTGATCGCAATATACGCCCGACAATCCGTAGAGCGCGAAAACAGCATAAGCTGCGAAACGCAGATTGAATACGGCAGATCGGCTATCAAGCCGGACGAGCGCAGCCAAAAGGTACAGACCTTTGTGGATAACGGCTTTTCCGGCGGCAACACCAACCGCGACGGCTTTCAGAAGATGATGAAAATGGTTCGCCAAGGCAAGGTCAGCAAGGTGATCGTCTATAAGCTTGATCGTATCAGCCGATCGCTTGCGGATTTCGTGAATATCTTACAAGAGTTCAAGGAGCATAATGTCGAGTTCGTGTCCTCTCAGGAATCCTTTGATACCTCTTCGCCTTACGGTGAGATGATAGTCAAAATACTTATGGTATTCGCTGAGTTCGAGCGAACGTCTATAATCAACCGCGTTACCCAAGCATACGCACACCGCAGCGAAATGGGCTTTTATATGGGCGGAAGACAGCCCTACGGCTTCGAGCTTGTACCCGCCGTAATTCACGGCATAGACACCAAGAAGCTGGAACCCATACCATCGGAGATCGAACAGATACGTTACATATACGAGGTCTATGCCCAAGAAAGCGTTTCATTAAGACGGCTGCTGGATATTCTTGTAGCCGAGAACAAGGAACCGCTGAACGGCAGTCAGTGGACGACCGCAAAGCTCTCCACACTGCTAAAAAATCCGATCTACGTTAAAGCCGATTCGGACGTGTATGATTACTTTGAATGTCACGGGGTACGAATGGTGACGGAACCCGCGCAGTTCACGGGAACACACGGCGCACAGCTTTACGGACGAACCAAGCACAAGCCCGATAACCCCGACTGGTCGGATATGAAGCTTGTCCTGATGTCACACAGAGGAGTGATAAACTCCGATATCTGGCTGAAATGTCAGCGCAAGCTCGAAAAGAACAGGCAGATCACCAACAGCTACAGCAATCCCACAAGCTGGCTCGCGGGCAAGGTGGTATGTGAAAAATGCGGTCATACCATGACAACTGTCAAGGGCAAGGTCAACAGGAACGGAGAAATGCGTCGTTACTTCAACTGTACCGGGAAATCTCACAAGAAAACCTGTACAGGAACCAAGACGACCATATACGCAAAAGACCTTGAGGAAATGCTTTACGATTGTATTTTCGAAAAGCTGTCCGATCTCAAGGAGGTCACACGCTCCTCTAACAGCGGCGACACAGCGGAGATCAACGAGTTAAAGCTCAAAATAAAGGAGATTGAGAAATCGGAAGCGCAGCTTATGGACTCAATGCTTTCGGGAGGCTTTAACAGCGATATGATAGCCATTGCCAATCAAAAGGCTACTCACTTCAAGAATGACAAGCTGGCGCTGTATGAGCGCATAGACGCGCTCAAAGCCAAAGACAACGAAACGGATATCGTAATAAATCTGAGCCGTTCATGGAAACACGCTGATTACGGTTGCAAAAAGGACGTTGCCGCAATACTTATAGATAAGATAGTTATTTCGGAGGACGGCAGTACAAAAATAATATGGAATATTTAATTAACCGCCGGGAGCTGTTCCCGGCGGTTTGTATAAATAATGCAGTGGTTCCGATATTCCTTTTATAACTTTCCTCTCGACAACGCTCTAAAGATATATTGATCGAATCGTCATCTTCTGTCAGTCCGTCTGTTCACGATAATTATCAGTCTGAGAAGCTGAGCTACGGCGACCGCTAACGCCGCGACATAAGTCATTGCGGCGGCGGAAAGGACTTTCTTCGCGCCACTCAATTCATCGGGAGTGAGGATATTGTTTTCGCGGATAGTCGCCAGGGCGCGGCTGCTCGCGTTGAATTCCGTCGGGAGCG
>CAMWVP010000032.1 GCA_947177735.1 uncultured Clostridia bacterium | reverse complement strand
CTTCTTGCCCATGTACTTCGCCAGCAGAGCCTCGCCCATGCAGTGATTGAGCTTGTGAGCGCCCGTGTGGTTCAAGTCCTCGCGCTTAACATAGAGCTGAACGTGACCGAGCTTGCCCGAAAGTCTCTCCAGATAGGAGATAGGTGTCGGTCTACCTTGAAATTCCTTGCGGATCCTGCGCAGCTCGTTGATGAACTTGCTGGACTTGCAGATCGTAAAGTACGCCTCGGTGATCTCGTCCATAGCGTTTTTCAGCTCGTCGGGTATATACGCGCCGCCGTACTTGCCGAAATATCCGTTCTTGTCGGGATAATTCTTAAAATAGGTATCAAAATCAACTTCTCCGTATTTCATAAAAACCTCCGAATAATTTTTTCTCATACCAATTCCCCCGCCAACGGCAGGGGAATTATTATAACTCGCTCTATCAGTATAGCACATTAAAGCAGATTTGTCAAGGGGTTTCGGCGTTCTATATCAAATCAAAATAAACAAAACGGTTATAATCATTGATCGGATTTATCTCCGCGCAAAGTATGCTGCTCTCGTCAAGGCTGCCGTCGTAAAATTCACTTAACGGCGTGTTTCTATCCTTTTTGTATACATAGGAAGAACGTTAACGGAGATAGACTTTTTGAACATTCTGCCGATATATTCTTCGTAATCGCCCTTTCTCCAATTGGATGTGTTCTTGCGCTCGTAGACCCGTGAAAAATCAACATCCCGCATTTTGTCGTAAAGATCGGGCGGAAGAATGATTATATCGCTTTCGATGTAGCCGTCGGAAGCGCGGCGATACTCATCGTCCGTGTAATTTTCGGCGGAAACGGTGCTTATTTTTTCGACAAGCTTCTCGAACTCATCGGCGGACGGCTGCTTCAGGAAGATAAACATTCCGTCCGTGAAAACGCCATCGCCAACGCTGTACCGCGTGAAATACTCGCCGTCGTAGCACTCGGGGATCGCGTTTACGATATTCTCGCAGGAAACGGCGATCTTCAGGTAACATTCGCGCCAATAGGCATTGGCGTCGTCAAGCGGCAATGCTTTCAAGCCCTCATAATACAACGTCTGGTCGAAATAAAAGCCGTGCTCCTTGTCGTAAAGCGTGATTTTCTTAGTATATTCCACGCTGCCGAACCATCCCCGGTGTTCTATTTCCCTGATATTCGTGACCTCGGCGTTTGGGTAAATCTCCTTAAAATACAAGCGAACATTTTCATTTTGCCCGGCTCTGAAAGTGAAGTATCCGATGAATGGCACGGCGATCACCGAAGCGGAGATTATTGCCGCCTTTGCTGCTTTATTAAGTTTTTTCATAATATGTGTCCTCCGCGGCATTAAACAGCTGCTTATATCAAGATTATAGCATAAAAATGCCTGTATGTCAAGATTTACGGAGGTCGTTGCCAAAGTTAAACAATGAAAACACTTCTCAAAATAACAGCCGTTTTATCCATTCTTCCACAAATTCAGATTTGGCAGCTGCTTTTCGAGCATTTCACGCATCTCCTGTTCGGTGCAGCCGTGCATTGAGGACATATGCGGGACTAAGAAGTCCATAAGCTCCTGCATGGAATGATACACAAGCTTGCCGTCCGTGTAGCACCATTTACAGTATTCCTCGTTGAACTCGCCGTCGGGCTCGCGGCTTGTCGTGCTGTCATCGAGAGGCATACCGCAGCACTGGCATATCAATTGCCTCGGAGAGCCCAGCAGGGTATTGACGGAAACGTTGTAGGTCTTTGAGATAAGCTTCAGCGATTCCGCGTTCGGGACGGTCTCGCCGGTCTCCCAGCGGGAAACGGCTTGTCTTGTCACAAAAAGCTGCTGTGCCATTTCGTCCTGCGATAAATTGTTTTTCTTTCTGATATCGAGTATCACATCTTTGGTTTCCATATATAATCTCCTATCCACCGCATGGCGACTTGTCGCGTAACGGCGCTGTATTCCGAGCCTTTCCACTCTGTCTATATTATACATGAAAGCAGCGGAAAAGGCAAGCAACTGTCTGTTGCGGTACTCTGTGCGTGACAAAAACGTCCGGCTAAATGCCGGACATTTTTACTGTAAAGATCTATTTGATGAAACTACTGTTTTCGCTCGTCGGTAACTATGTGTTCAAGTCCAAAATGCTCTTTACTAAGATAATCTTTCATAAAACTTGGAAAAGCTTTATATTTGTCTAAATCTTCTATTGGAATCCAATGCATTTCTTCCTTTGCGCCAAATGTATAACTATTGCTGTGAAGTTCTTGCGTTCCTCTCGGTTTCATCAGAAAATAAAAACTTATTTCATGGCAATTCATACCTTTTAAAGTTCCGCTACTCGCATTAAAGAAATTCTCATGAATAACCGCCAAATGGTCTATCTCATAATGGACGCCGGTTTCTTCAAAAACCTCGCGTACTACTGCATCCTCAGCAGTTTCTCCTATATTAACGCCGCCTCCGACAGAATAAAGATAATCTTCATTTTTGTTGCCGACAAACAGAACACATCCATTTTCTATGATAATTGCTCCGGCACGGTATCTAAACCAATTATTCTCTTTTGTAAATCCACAATCATACATATCCCATTACCTCCGGAAATCCCGATTTTTCAAAACAACTCTATAACAAAAAAACACCAATCATGATAACAACTGTATCAAAATTGGTGTTTAATTATGGTTGCGGGAGCAGGATTTGAACCTACGACCTTCGGGTTATGAGCCCGACGAGCTACCGAGCTGCTCCATCCCGCGATATACATTTGTTCAACGGCTGTCACCACTCAACAAAAAATATTATATCACATTTGAGAATATTTGTCAATAGTTTTTTAAAACTTTTTCAAAATAATTCTAAAAAAATGTAAATAATTGTAATCGGCGGAAGTTTTTGTCACTGCCGCCGATACTATTATATGCTTAGTCGCCGAAAGATATTCCTATATCCTTTGCGGTTTTTACAAGCTTGCAGTCCTCTCCGACAAACTTTGTTTTCATCGCTACATCGCCAAGGGGGTTTTCGGTGATCTTTCCGTCGACCATAGCAACAGTGTAGCCGAATTTCTCCTGCTTGAGCAGACGTGCGGCGTGTGCGCCGAACTGCGTTGCGAGAACTCTGTCGTATGCGGAGGGCGAACCGCCGCGCAGTATGTGACCGGGAACGACGGTTCTGGTCTCCAAGCCGGTCTTTATCTGGATCTCTTTAGCGATACGCGCCGTCGCTGTGACCTCGCCGCGGTCGGCACGCAGCTTTGCGCGCTCCTTTTTCTTGAGCTTAGCCTCCTCAACGTCGAACGCGCCCTCGGCTACCGCGAGGATAGAGAACGCCTTGCCCGCGTCGGCGCGGCGCTGGCAAGCCTTTGCAACCTTGTCGATATCGAACGGTATCTCGGGGATAAGAATGATATCTGCGCCGCCCGCGAGACCGCTGTACAGCGTGAGCCAGCCCGCCTTGTTGCCCATGATCTCGATGACCATTATGCGGCTGTGGGAGTTGGCGGTGGTGTGTATGCGGTCGATGACCTCCGTACCGATATCAACGGCGGTGTGGAAGCCGAATGTAACGTCGGTGCCGTAGATGTCGTTGTCAATGGTCTTGGGCAGTCCGATAACGTTCAAGCCCTCCTCGGAGAGCATATTCGCGGTCTTGTGGGTGCCGTTGCCGCCGAGCGTGAACAGGCAGTCGAGCTTGAGATCCTTGTAGGTCTGCTTCATCTCCTTTACCTTGTCAACGTTGTCGTCCTCGATGATCTGCATCATCTTATAGGGCGTGCGCTTTGTGCCGAGGATAGTACCGCCCGTCGTTAGTATTCCCGAGAAGTCGGACGGGGACATCTCCTTGTAATCGCCGTGGATAAGCCCGTGATAGCCGTCATGTATGCCGACGATCTCCACCTTGTCCTCGCCAAACGTCTCATACGTAGCCTTTGCGACGCCGCGGATAGTCGCGTTCAGTCCGGGGCAGTCGCCGCCGCTTGTCAGAATGCCGATCTTAAGTTTTCCCATAAAAATTTCCTCCTTTATTGACGCGCCTTAGTGGCGTTAGATTCCGTCAGTTACTGAGCTTCAGGCGGTTGTCCTCGCCGCAGAAAATCAGCACGTTCATGCTGAACAGCCGCGACCAGAGCCTGTCCAGATAGCGCTGCTTTATCTGATCCATATTGAGATTGGTGTTGATTATCATCGGCAGCGAACGGCTCTGCCTGGCGTTTATCATTTCATACAGCAGCGCGGTGTAGCGGTCGGTGCTGTTTTCCGCGCCGAGGTCGTCGAGTATAAGCAGATCGCAGTCGGTGACGAGCGCCATCGTATCGCCGTCCGCGTTCTTGAATTGTTCCCTGTCAAGCCGCCTCAGCAGCTCGGGCACCGAGCCGTATATTACACACCAGCCCTTTTGAATGAGGTCGTTTGCGACGGCAAGCGACAAATGCGTCTTGCCGAGCCCCGTATTGCCCATCATAAACAGACCGTAGCCTCTGCCGTTAAAGCTGTCGGCGAATTTGCGGCAGTCCGCGAGGTTCTGCTCCATGGCCTTGCGCTGCGATACCTTGACAACTGGGTCGGCGGTAGTCGGGTAGAGATCGAGCCTGAAGCTGTCAAATGAGCACAACTGCAGGGGAGAGCGGGAATTAAGCTCCTCGGCGGCAACGTTGTTGAGTACCTTGTTAAAGCACTCGCACCACTCGCCGTCATGCGCGCCCGTGTCCTTGCACTTCTGACAGGTGTATACGGGCGAAAGATAATCCTTCGGGAAACCGTTCTGCTCGAGCAGCTCCGCCATCTCCCGCTGTATCTCCATATTGCTGTTTACGGCCGCCTTTATCTGCTCCTTTGAGTCGGGAGCTTTCGCGGCGATGGAGGCGACGATCTTGGTCATAGTGTCTGCGAGTCTGCACTCGAGTTCACTGTACTTCGGTATTTTTTGGTGTATCTCCATACGCCGAACGTCCTCGGTGTGCTTGTTGGCGGTGCGGCGGTTGGAGAGCCGTTTCTGGGCGATCTCGAAATATCTTTTGTCAATAGCCATCGTTCACCTCAATTATCGTAACGGTTCGTGATCTTGGACATCACTTCGTTCATATCGAACGAGGAACTCCCGTTCGCGGCAGTCCTGACAGACTGCTTGTGTGTCTGCGCAGCCTGCTCCGCGGCGGCGGGGGAGAGGATACCCTCGTCCTTCCAGCTTTCGAGTATTTTATTCGCGTATTCGGGCTTCCATTCCTTTATCTGGTCGATAGTCCGCTCGTAGGCGAGCATTATCATCTGTTCGTCAAAGCCCCAGTCCGTCCATGTCTTGATAAAGCGTTTCATCTTGGCGGAGAGCTTGGTGTTCATCTCCATAGCCTCACGCAGGCGCTCTTCGATGCCGTTCTGCCTTTCCAGCGACAGAATACGCGCGTTGGCAAGCTCGATGGTGTTTATCTCCTCTGCAGCCCAATCCGCGGCGACGGTCTGTATGTAGGCGGACGATGTCTTTCCGGCTTTAAAGCAGTAGTTCAGCAGCATAAGCGCCACGCCGACGGTCAGCCCGTGGTGGTCGACAAGCGAAATGATAAGCTGGTTGTCGCTGTTGCGGAGCGGTCGCGCATACAAGCGCTCAGCCTCGGCAAAGAGCGTTTCGATCTCCTTGTCCGAGCGTATTCTGTCCGCGATCTCGCCCGATGATACGCTGACGGGTTTTACGGCGATCCTCGGCTTAGTAGAGGGCTTATCGACAGGAACGGGCGTATCTTCGAGCTTTTGCGCGGCAGCCTCGAGAGCGTTTCCGTTGTCGAAACGGATTATCCCGCGCTGCACCCAGAACAGCGCCGCGTCCTCAAACTCTCCGCGCTCGCGGAAGCCGAGCTCAGCGCTGAGCTGCTCCTCGGAGAACTCCTCGCCGCCGTGCCGAAGCAGGAACAGCAGGAGCTTTAGAGAGCTGCCGCCCGCGAGCTTTATATACTTGTCAACAACGCTTGACGGAACGGCAAAGACGCTGTTCCATTCTCCCGCGTTCAACGAATATTTCATTACATCACCGATCTTCTAAGATTTTCTTCTAATATAAATAATAGCACATTTTCGGACAATTTGCAAGGGGATTTTGAAGTTATTTGGAATTTGGCGAAACACTGCGCCGCAGAGTCTGTTTTTAGAGGTGCCCTTTAGATATTCGTCCCGCTATCGCTCCGACGATTGCTTGCACTGCCGGCACCACCGCCGCCAACACGCCGAGCGCTATCCACTCTTTGCCCGTCAGCGGCACGATGTAGAACACCCCGGGGAACAGCAGCGCCGCACCCGCGAACGCTCCGACAAGCGCCGCGAACATAACCGCGCGCGGCTTGGTGAAAGGTTTGCATACGCTGCCGAGCACCAGAAAGCACGCAAATCCCGTAAGCAGAGCCGCCATTGAGGAGACCTCCTCGGGCGCAAATCCGAAAACGTTCTCCGCGGCGGTCAGAAGTCCGATCCCGACCGCAACCGATATGCCGCCGGGAGCCGCCTTCTTCATCACGTTCGCAAGGAAGCCCCCGCGCACAAGGCTTTTGTTCAGCTCGAGCGCCAGCAGGAACGACGGCGCGCCTATAGCCAGCGCGCTTACGAGCGTCATCTGTATCGGCTTGAACGGATATCCGTAAGGCAGCACCAGAAACGCCGCCGCCAGCAGAAACGAGAAGATGGTCTTGACCAGAAACAGCGCCGCAGAGCGTTGGATATTGTTGATACAGCGCCGCCCCTCACCGACAACGAGTGGCATCGACGCGAAGTCCGAGTTCAGCAGCACGATCTGCGACACCGACCTCGCCGCGTCGCTCCCCGACTGCATTGCCACGGAACAGTCCGCCTCTTTCAGCGCGGGCACGTCGTTCACGCCGTCGCCCGTCATAGCGACCTTGTGCCCCTTATCTTTCAGCGCTTTAACGAGCAATAGCTTCTGCTCGGGCGTTACCCGACCGAAAACAGTGTATTTTTCGGCGGCTTCGGGGAGTTCATCGTCGGTGATCTTGCTCATATCGACAAAGCCGCCGTCAAGGCCTGCCCGCCGCGCAACATTTGAAACGGTAACGGGGTCGTCTCCGGATATGACCTTCAGCGCCACGCCCTGCTCCTTAAAGTAGGCGAGGGTATCGGGCGCGGAGGAGCGTATCTTATCGGAAAGCACTATAAGCGCCTTTGCGGAGATATCGTCGGGGAGTCCGTCACCGAGCAGCAGGGGAGACTGCGCCAGCACCAGCACCCGAAAGCCCTGCGCCGTGTATTCTTCGCATATATCCGCGATCCGAGAATAATCACTGCCGAGAACAAAGCTCGGCGCTCCGAGCGCGACCGTGCCGAGCGCGTCAAACTGCGCCGCGCTCCACTTCCTTGCCGACGAGAACGGCACCGTTTCGACTGCCGAAAGGGGAGAGCCGTCCGAATAGCGCTCGCAGACCGCTCTCAACGTAGCGTTCGGCTCGGGGAACGCCGCCGCGAACGCGTTCAGCGCCGCGTCAACGTCGAAATCCTTATCGAGCGCTTTAACCTCGCGAACCTCCATACAGCCCTCGGTTATTGTGCCGGTTTTGTCGAGACAGAGCGTGTCCACCCGCGCAAGAGCCTCCACGCAGTACAGATCCTGACAGAGCGTCTGCTTCCTGCCGAGCCGTACAGCGCTGACAGCTAAGGCGATGCTCGTCAGCAGCACCAGCCCCTCGGGTATCATTCCGACAAGCGCCGCGACCGTGCTCGTCACGCCCGTTTCGAGAGGCAGCTCGCTCACATAAAGCGCCTTGTAAAACAGTATCAGACCAAACGGTACGATGCACACCGAGACAATTCGTATAATCTTGTTTATTGATCTCATCATCTCGGAGGAGTGCTTTTTTATATACTTGGCGCTGCTCGTGATCCTGCCCGAGGCTGATTGAGCTCCGACGCGCGTCACCTGCACGGTGCAGGCACCCGAAACAATAAAGCTGCCCGAGAGCACCTCGTCGCCGCTCTTCTTGGGCACCGGGTCGCTTTCACCAGTGATAAGGCTCTCATCCGCCTCACATTCGCCGTCAACGACAACGCCGTCCGCGCAGACCTGCCGTCCGCTCTCGAGCTGCAGTATGTCGTCGACAACTACCCCGTTCACGGGGAGCACCTGCGCGCTGCCGTCCCGTATGAGGTGAGCTTTTGGCGCGGAGATGATGGAGAGCCTGTCAATGACGCGCTTTGAGCGTATCTCCTGGAAGATCCCGATGGCGACGTTGCTGACAATAACTCCCATAAACAGCATATTCCGCCAGCTTCCGACAAGCGCCACGAGCAGGGCGAGGATAATGTTGATCAAGTTAAAAAGCGTGAAGATATTGTCGCAGAATATCCGCGGAACGCTTTTGGTCCTGATGTCGAGACTGCCGTTGCTGAGCCCCATTGAGACGCGCTCGGCGGCTTCGGCGGCAGTAAGACCTTTTGTCGGGTCGGTATGCTTCATAGTGCCTCCGGTGGTATTGTTATAAAGTGATCTGCCGCGTCGCGGTATGAGCGGTTATGCGCTGACTTTAACGTATATAGTTATAGTATAGTTTTTTTTCCGCATAAAGTCAAGTACAAAGTATGATAGATTTATGAAATTTTTCAACTATGCTTGATTTTTCGCCACAAGTGTGATATAATTTATTATAAGGGAAACTAACTTTTAAAAAATTGTCAAATACCCTGCCGCGAGGTACCAAGTTATTTCAAGGTTTTTTTGGCACGACAGGAGGAATGTATCATGAATTATATCAAAGATTACGCGGAAAAGAAGCAGGCGCTCTGCATTAAGAACGACGCAATATCCGACGAGCTGTACAATGAGTTCGGCGTAAACAGAGGTCTGCGCGATATCAACGGCAAGGGCGTTCTTACGGGTCTTACCACCATATCAAAAATGGTATCGTTTAAAAAGGTCGACGGCGTGGAAACTCCCTGCGACGGCGAGCTCTGGTACCGCGGCTACAACGTCAAGGATCTTGTGGCGATGTGCGGCGAGAACGGGTTTGGCTTTGAGCGCACCGCGTATCTGCTCATATTCGGCGAAATGCCCACCGAGGAGGAGACCGCGGAGTTCCGTAAGGTTCTCGGCGAATGTCGCTGTCTGCCTACAAATTTTACACGTGACGTTATAATGAAAGCGCCCAGCAAGGATATTATGAACTCCATGACGAGAAGTATCCTCACGCTCGCGTCCTATGACAGCACCGCGCTCTCCGGCTCCATCACCGACAGTCTCTATCAGTGCATTATGCTGATAGCGCGCTTTCCTATGCTTGCGGCGTATGCTTATCACGCTTACAACCATTACGATAACGATGAGAGTATGTACATACACCGCCCCGACCCCGAGTTGTCGACGGCGGAAAATCTGCTGCTTATGCTGCGTCCCGACAAGAGCTACACTCCGCTCGAGGCTAAGGTTCTCGACGTCGCTCTGCTGCTGCACATGGAGCACGGCGGCGGAAACAACTCGACGTTCACGACGCGCGTTGTCACTTCGTCGGGCTCCGATACCTATTCGACGATAGCCGCGGCGATGTCCTCGCTGAAAGGTCCCAAGCACGGCGGCGCGAATATCAAGGTCATGGAGATGATGGAGAATATCCGCGAGAACGTCAAGGATCTTAAGGATTACTACGAGGTAAGCGATTATCTGGGCAAGATACTCGCGGGCGAGGCGTTCGACCGCAAGGGACTTATCTACGGTATGGGACATGCCGTATATTCACTGTCCGACCCGCGCGAGCGCATCTTCCGGGGATATGTCGAAAAGCTGGCGACAGCCAAGAACCGCGAGGACGATCTGCTGCTGTACAAATATATTGAGGACGCCGCGCCGAAGCTCATTGCGCAAAAGCGCAAGATAATGAAGGGCGTAAGTCCGAACGTCGACTTTTACAGCGGTTTCGTTTATGATATGCTCGGCATACCGAGCGAGCTGTTCACGGCTATATTCGCGATAGCGAGAATAGTCGGCTGGAGCGCGCACCGTATCGAGGAGCTCTCCACCGCGAGCAGGATAATCAGACCCGCGTATATGAGCGTTATGAAGAAGCGCGAGGATAAGGCGTGACGCCTTTTTCATTACGTTTCAAAGAAAATTGCGGTGCCAAGCCCTTTCGCTTGACACCGCGATTTTCTTTGAAGCTTCTTGGCATTTTTCGGCTTAGTCCGGTGTTCTTACAAAGATATGAGCGTGAATTTTTTGTTAATTTTTTACAAAACACTTGCAAACAGAGAGAAAGTGTTATATAATATATAGTGTAGGAGTATATCCGCGTTAAAATTTATTGAAAGGATCGTTCTCAAATGCTTAACGAGAAGATAACCATAACCGTTTGCGGGAAGAATTATAAACTCGTCACCGATAACTCCGCCATGCTCGTCGAGGCGGCGCGTGACCTCGACCGCCGTATAACCGAGTACTGCCGAAGCGGCTCGGATTGGGGCAAGGAGGACGCGGCGGTGTTTGCCGCTCTCGACTGCACCAACGAGGTCGCCGAGCTGAACGCGAAATGCAAGGCGCTCACCGCCGAGGTCAACAGGCTCAAAACCGGCGAGGAAGCCGCCAAGAACGCCATTGCCGAGAACAAGGCGCTCAAGGAGGAGAACATCGCGCTCGGGAAGTCCAAGGAGGAGCTGGACAAGCTCTCCAAGCGCTTCTCCGAGTTGGAGGGAAAGAACGCCCAGCTCGCCGAAACGCTCAAGGACGCTAACGCCAAGGCTGCCGAGTGTGCGTCTCTGAAAAAGGATATCGAGACCGCGAAGAAGACCGCCGAAAGTCTGGAGGCGAAGAACGCTCAGCTGTCGCAGTCCGCCAAGGACGGAGCCGCCAAGCTCGACGAGCAGAAGAAACTGATCTCCGAGCGCGACAAGCGCATTGCCGAGCTCGAAAAGGAGCAGGCAAAGGCGGTCAATATAGGTGAGGAGAACAAGCGCCTTGCCGAAAAACTCGCTAAGGCGGAGAACTTCGAGGAGGCTTACCGCCGCGAGGAGAGGCGCGCCGACGCTGCCGAAAAGGAGCGCGACGCTCTTATGACCGCCAAGGAACAGCTTAACAAGAGCGTTGCAGAGTACAGATCACAGATAGAACAGCTCACCGACAAGGCTAAGGCGCAGTCGGGCGAGAACGAGAAAAAGCTGCGTTCCGAGCTCGAAAAGGCGACCGCGGAAATGGAAAAGCTTGCCAAAGACTACGAGGAGCTCATGTCGGCATACGACGAACTCGACAGCGCGGGCGAGATACTCGAAAAGAAAGTCGCCGAGTTGGACGAGCTGAAGGTGAGATATTCTCAGGTCGAGAGCGAAAACGCGGCGCTGAAGCAAGCCGAGGGCGGCAGCGAGGAACTGCGCCGTCAGCTTGACGAAATGAAGCAGCAGCTTGATGAGCTGAAGCTGAAAAACGCGGAACTTGATAAGGACAACAAATCGCTCAGGAAAACGAATTCCTCGCTTGACAAGCAGCTGAAAGAGATGCTCGAGGACGGGCAGCTCACGCTATGAGCGAGATACTTGCCCCATGCGGCGGCGCTGAGAGTCTCGCGGCGGCGCTGAACGCGGGTGCGGACGCGGTCTATGTCGGAATGAAGCACTTTTCCGCTCGGCGCAATGCCGAAAACTTTTCCGATGAGGAGCTTAAAAGCGCCGTCATTGAGTGTCACAAACGCGGCGTGAAGCTGTATGTCACTCTCAACACTTTAGTGTATGATAGCGAGCTCGAGGAGCTTGCTCATTGTATACGTACGGCGGCGGAATGCGACGTCGACGGGCTGATAATGCAGGACTTGGGCGCGGCGGCGCTTGCCGAGGCGATATGCCCCGAGCTGCCCCGTCATGCGTCAACGCAGATGACCCTCAACAGTGTGAGCGGCGTCAGAGCCGCCGAAAAGCTGGGTTATTCGCGCGTAGTCATCGGCAGGGAGCTGTCCGAGGACGAGATAAACGATATCTCGGAGAACACCCGCGCGCAGCTTGAGATATTCGTTCACGGCGCGCTTTGCGTGTGCGTGAGCGGACAGTGCTATATGAGCAGCCTGTTCGGCGGCAGAAGCGGCAACCGCGGCTTGTGCGCCCAGCCTTGCAGACTGGATTTTTCGGTCAACGGGCGTCATAACGTCCTTTCGCTGAAAGACGGTTCAATAGTAGAGCATCTGCCCGAGCTGCCGCATATCGCATCGTTCAAGATCGAGGGCAGAATGAAGCGCCCCGAATATGTCGCGTGCGCTGTCGACGCATGCCGAAAATCGCTTGACGGCGCGGAGTACGACAGAAAGCGCCTCGAGGACATATTCTCGCGCGGAGGACTTACCGAGAGCTACTTCGACGGCACTATGAGCGATATGCAGGGGATTCGCGGCAAGGACGACGTGGAAAATTCCGCAAACGCTCTCAAAGGCATAAAAGAGCTGTATAAGTCGGAATATCCGCGGCATAAACTGGATATGAACGTTAAGATCGAGCGCGGAAAAAATATTTTCGTGTGTTTCTCGTTCAAATCGGGGCGCTCTGCCTGGACGTCGATGGCGAGGTCGGATACTATCCCCGAAGAGGCTAAGGGCGCTCCGATCACCGTAGATTCGGTCTGTGAGCGTATGAGCAAGCTCGGCGGAACGCAGTTCTATGCGGGTGAGATAACCGCGGAGGTCGATGACGGACTGTATGTTTCGGCGGCGGCGCTGAACGAGCTTCGGCGCGAAATATGCGCGTCGGCGGAGCAGTCGCTGCCGGACAGCCTTACTCACGGGTACAAGCTTACCGAACGCGATATCCGCGTGATGCTCCCGAGAAAGGCGGAGCCGAGGAGCGGAAACGATATACGATACCGCGCGGAGGTACATACCGCAAAGCAGCTCCGTCAGGCGCTCGCGCTTGATTTTGATCTTATCTATGCGCCTATGGGCTTGCTTGACGAGAGCACTCCCGACAAGCGGAGAATAGCCGTGATACCGCCGCTTATCCTCTCCGACTGCGAGGAGGAGACCGCCGCGAGACTTGACGAGCTGCGCGATATGGGCTTTAACAAGGGGCTGGCGCACACTCTCGGTCACGCGGAGCTGCTGAAAGAGCATAGCTTCAATGTGCTTGGCGGGTATCGTATGAACGTGCTGAACTCGCTTGCGGCAAAGGCTTGCAGCGACTTCGGGTTCTGGGATATCACGCTGTCGTTCGAGGGCACAGCGGCGGCGCTCGCGGAGATAAGCTCCCCGAGACCCGTCGGCATTGTCGCTTACGGCAGACTGCCGCTTATGCTGACAAGGCGCTGTCCCATTGTCGACGGAAAGCCCTGCGGACGAAAAACACCGTTCGGAGAGGGCGAGAGCTGCCACGGTTCCATCCAAGACCGCCAAGGTAACACGCTGCCGGTGCTGTGCGGCGGCAACTGCACGGAGCTGCTGAATCCCGACACGCTGATACTCGGCGACAAGCCCGAGGTGCTGAAAAAGTTCGACTTCGCGGTGCTGAAATTCACCGTCGAGGACGATATCAAGCCCGTTTACGATATGTACAGGAATAACGGCAAACCCGACGGTAGGCTGACACGCGGACTGTATTTCAGGGGCGCGGAGTAATAATCATTCGTGTTATAAAATGTGAATTATCTGCTCTTTACAAAAGGGCTAAAATATGGTATAATGAAAAGAGCGGCATTGCCGCGGGAGGTGACTTATGAGCGCTGATACCGAGCTGTTTGAGAAAAAGGCGGGCTTGCTGTACGGCAGGCTGACGGAAAACAAAGAGACATTTGAGCGTTTCGCGGAGGTCTGCGGACGTTTCGCCGCGTTTATTTCCGTGAGCGACATCCACCAACAGGCATACGTTTTCAGAGCCTCGGGGGCGACGGTCGACGAGGCGTGGGAAAAAGCGAAGTCAGACGCGGAAAAGTTTATCGCCGACGAGGGTCTCTGCCCGATGTGGGTAAAAGCCGACGTCACTGTCAAGGGCGAGCGCAGACCGCTGTCCGAGGTCGTAGCGGAGTTCTCCGGCGGCTATCGGAACTTCTATCGGCGCGGCATAGCGTTCGACAACGATCTTGACGCGGCGTTCATAGAAGCGGAGATAAACGCAAACTCGCTGATATCATACAAGAAAAAGACGATCGAGCTTGTCAGGCTGAACCGCTATCTGGCGAACTGCGAGCTGAAAACGCTCCGCGAGATGCCCGAGGAGGTCATCCTGTTTGACTGCAAGAGCGCGTTCTGCGACGAGAAGAGCGAGGTGTACGATCTGTACTCCGAGGGCAGCGGCTGCGGACGGCGCGTTATGAAGCGCTTCGAGAAGGATACGGCGCTGAGGGTCGTGTCGACAGCCGCGGAGTATCTGTCGATGCAGATAGGGCTTGACGGCAAGTTCGACTACGGCGTTTACGCCGCGTCGGGCAAGGAGATCGCGGGCTATAATATGCTGCGTCACACGACCTCGATCTGGAGTCTGCTGTGCGCGTATCGGCTGACGGGCGACAAGTTCCTGCTGGTGCAGGCGGAGAGTGCGATTGGTTATATGATCAACAATACGGTGTACAAGTACCCCGGCAAGGACGGTAAGGAAAACGTCGTTTATCTTGCCGACAAGACGCACGAAGAGGTCAAGATCGGCGGCAACGCGGTCGCAATCATCGTGCTGACCGAGTATATGAAGCTCACGGGCACTGACATGTATAAAAAGCTCGCTATAGAGCTCGGAAACGGCATTCTCGAGTTGTTTGACGAGCGCAACGGCAGCTTTTTCCACGTGCTGCGGTATCCGTCGCTCGCGCCGCGCGACAAGTACAGGACGGTTTACTATGACGGCGAAACGGTTTTCGCGCTGTGCAGACTGTTCGGACTGACCACGCAGAGCCGCTTTATCGAGACGGCAAAGGCAGCCGCCGACCGCTTTATACTCAAGAACTACACGCAATACGCCGATCACTGGGTGGCGTATGCGATGAACGAGCTCACAAAGTACCTCCCCAAGGAGAAGTACCTCAATTTCGCGCTGGAGAACGTCGTCAGCAACCTTAAGAAGATATACGATCAGCCCACCACATATCACACCTATCTCGAGCTTTTGTGCGTGGCGTTCGAGACGTATTCGCGCGTTAAAGAAAAGGGTCTGAAGTGCGCCGCTGCCGAGGAGATCGACGAAAAGCGCTTCGCCGAGACCATCTTCCACAGAGCGGATTATATGCTCAACGGCTACGGCTATCCCGAGTACGTGATGTATTTCGCCAAGCCGTCCGAGCAGCTGGGCTCATTCTTTATAAGACACGACGCTTACAGAACGAGAATTGACGACGTTCAGCATTTTTGCAGCGCGTACTATTCGCTTTACCGCAATTACGAGAAGATCGCGGCATTGCTTGAAAACTAAGAACCTGTCCACATAGCCCGAAATACTCGGATTGCGAAGCAAATTTTTCGCAGAACGAGGAAATTTTTCGTAGGCGTACTGTATGTACGTCAAGAAAAATTGACGAAGTTATGCGGAAAATTTGCCGCAAGACGAGTGTTGAGCGGCTATGTGGACAGGTTCTAATAAAAGCGCGAAAGGAGTAGGTTTTTATGCCTCAGATATTAAGTTCTCCCGAAAATTTCAGAGTTACCCCGAAGGACGGCTCTGTGCTTTCGGAGTGGGACGCCGTTGAGGGTGCGGACGGCTATAAACTGTTCTATTATAAAGCGGACGATCCCGATAAGTGCATAAAAACGCGCTATGCGCAGGGGTGCTCAAAGACTATTCTCGGCTTTGAAAACGGCAGGGAATACCTGGTGCAGGTCTGTGCTTTCAAATATAACGGCAACCTTGAGGTCAAGGGCGGTATGACGGAGAAGTTATCGTTCGTACCGTTCAGCGAAAGGCTCAAGGCGCAGAGCGTGCTGTGCCTGAAAAAGGGCGACAAGGCTCAGATATTGCCCGAGCGCAGGGGAGAATCTCCGCGCGTGAGCTATATGTCCGAGAACAACAGCATAGCGTCGGTGAATGCCGAGGGCATAGTCACCGCGCATTCCAAGGGCACTACCCGCATCAAGCTGACCGCCTCCGACGGGCAGACGTTCCGCACGAAAGTGGTCGTTGACCGCTCGCTCGGCTTCTCTCGAAGCAAGGCGGTGATAATGCTCGCGGGTGATATCATGTGCGCGGTAGGGCATCAGAGGGCTGCCGAAAAGCTGTCCTACGACTTTAACGAAACGTTCTCCCCGATAAGGAGCATACTTGCCGAGGCGGATTACTGCGCGGGTGTGCTGGAGACCTCCTGCTTCGACGGAGCGGCGTTCGAGCACGAGCAGCTCCGTTTGCCGCACGGTTCGCCGAACTGCAACTCGCCGTCGACGTTCATTTCAGCTATCGCGAACGCGGGCTTTGACGGTCTTGTCACCGCCAACAACCACAACTGCGATACCGGTAAAGAGGGTCTGGAAGCGACGGTTGCCGAGATAAAGAAGAACGGTATGGACAATCTCGGCTCGCTCGGCGCGAATCCGGTGATCGTCGACGTGAACGGCATCAAGGTAGGCATTATCGCCTGCTGCATGGTGTCGAACGGACTGGAGAGCGATATCTCCGAGGATGAGCTGTCGTTCGTCAATATCATCGGAAAATATGACCGCGAATATTTTGTCGAGCTTGTCAATATGGCGGCGGCAATGGGTGCGGAATATATAATCGCCTATCAGCATTGGGGAGGAATGAACTCGCTCAAGATCAGAGCGTCCCAATCCGAAGAGGCTAAGTTTATGGCGCAGTCGGGCGCGAGCCTTATCGTAGGCTCTCATCCGCACGTCGTTCAGCAGTTCCGCTATATCAAGACCGACGACGGGAGAAGCGTTCCCTGTGCATATTCGCTGGGAAATTTTGTCACCTCGATGTCCGAAATGCGCGAGAACCGAGACAGCGCTCTGCTGCGCGTGGAACTGACGCGCACAGACGGAAAAGTGACGGCAAGCCTGTCGTATATCCCGTGCTATTGCGAGAACAGCGAGGGCGGCGTGGCGGTCGTGCCCGCGTTCCCGCCGCACAGCGCGGAGTGCCTCGAGTCGTATTACCGCACCAAAGAGATAATAGGCAAGTCGATAAGTCACTTTGAATACCGCCCTAAAGTGCTGTTGGCGGGCTCCGCTGTGCTCGAAAACATCTTCAATGCGGGCAGGGGCTTCCGCACCGACAAGACCGCGATGTACATCTCGCAGCTCGCTCTCGGGTCGGAAAGCGGTTTTCCCGCTCCCGAGGGAGACGATGAAAAACTAGCGCTAGAGATCGGCAAGGATATCGGCGGCTACATCGAGAAAACCGCGCCCGATTATGTCGCGGTGGACTTCTACACTGCGGCGGCGGTCTCGATGCACAGGCTCGGCGACGCGCTCACCGAGGAGCCGCGGTACTTTACCAATATACGGCGCTTCCGCGGTTCGGAATTTTTCAAAGAGCACAAGGATGAGTTTGTCCGCGTGCGCCCTCCGTTCGGAGAGAATATCTGGAAACCGCTGGTGAAACGGTTCGCGGAGAAGCTGCTTGAGGCTGTTCCGCACGACAGGATAATGCTGTTCCGCTTCAATATCAACGGCAGAAAGGTCAAGGACACCGAGCTTCGAATCTCCGTTCCGCCCGAGCGGCAGAATAAACTTATCCGCGCGATGGAGGATTACTTTATCGGTATCGTAAACCCCTGCGTAGTTGACCTGTCGAGCAAATACTTTACACTGACGACCAAGGACGTCGAGTTCGAGAACGACTACTACATCGACGCGTTCAGAGCCGCAAAGCAGATCGCCGCGAAGAAAGGCAGGAGCTGCGTGAACGTTCCCGATACGGAGATATGGTTCGGGCGCGTGATGAAGTACTATAAGAATATGACCGCGAGGGCGTATCAGAGCTGGCTGCTCGATATGACAAACGCCGCCGATATCATCATCGCGCAGACCTCCGCGGAGTTTGCCGCGCGGAACAGCAGCCGACTTATCAGGTTGAAGAACGCGGGAAAGTCGGAGCTTACCTCGCTCAGCGACTTCTTTGTCGGAGACCCCGGAGCGGAGGAGATCATCCGCGCTGCCGAGATCATAAACTCTCTCGACAAGGGCAATATCAACAAGCCCTACGATTTCTTCGCGCCCGCCTTTGACGGACACTATAATATATTAAAGAAGATGGTACGGCTGCTGTCCGCAGAGATAGGCGCGGCGGTCAATCAGAGCAGCGCCGAGATAGTGTTCCTGTTGCGCGGAAAGGCTCAGCTCAAGCGTTACATCTCTTCGCTCAACGATATGACCATTGACATCTGGGGCAGCTGCGTCTCGCGCGAGGCTGTAAACCGCTGCAATGACGCGTTCGTTGGCAAGTACGTGTTCAAGCAGGCGCAGATACTGGCGTATGAGGAGCCTGTAGCGATAGAGTTTCCCGAGGGCGCGGAGGCGTTCTGCGGCAACTTCTGGCGCAAACGGACTATGCAAGACGCGTTCAAGCGTAACGGCTTTGACCAGCTCAGCGAGTCGGACGGTCAGTGGGTGATGGTGGACTTTTACGACGTCATCTGCACTATGGCGGAGTACAAGGGCGGTCTGTTCGAGACGGACGACTTCATCTGCCGCACAGACTTCTACAAGAGCATCAAGAGTGAATGTACCGACTGCTACCTGTTCAACAAGCGCGATATGAAGTACTGCTTCGAGAAAATAACGCGCTTTGCCGAGGACATCGCCGATATGTACGGCGACAACATCATTCTGATAAAGACCGAGCCGAAAAACAAGTATATCACCACCGACTATCTCCTTGATGACATCAAGGACGACGGTATGTTCGAAATAAAGAAGAAATTCATCGCGCTGTGCGAGGAACGGTTCGCGAACGTGACGGGCTGTTACGTTATCGACATCTCCAAGCACTTCTATTCCTCCGACAAGTTCCCGCTCGGAGGCGCGCATATCGTCCATTACGAGGACGAGTTCTACCGTCAGGCAGCCGAGTATATCTCGGAGATACTCAGAGGCACAGAGAAGAAGAACTTCAGCGCAGTCGATGATAATTATACGCTGCTCAGGACCTTAAAGCTGGAGCGCAATAAAGAGTAAGCTCCTCTTTTCCGGAAAGGATAATCGAATATGAATATCGGAAACTCCGGAAAAGCTCCGGAGAGATCAAAAATAATTGCCGCTCTGCTGGCGCTGACGATAGTCCTCACGGGCTGTCAGCCGCAGACGGTAAGCAGCGGGGGAGACCCGCCGTCCTCCGTTTCGTCGGTCACCGCCGAGACTTCGGACGCGTCGACCGACGTATCGACGGACGATAATACGCACGTTCCCGAAACGTCGGACACTCCCGGCGTTCCCGACGACACGAGCAGTGGCGTTTCGGAGAGCACCGACAGCTCGGATAGCTCGACAAGCAGCTTGGAGAACAGCACCGCGGAAAGCCCCGGCAGCGAAAGCACCTCCGCCAGCGTAAGCAGCGAGCCTGCGGAGACATCCGAAGTCTCTTCGGTTGTCTCGTCGAATGAAACAAGCAGCTCCGAGCCGCCCGCTTCGTCGTCGAGCGTCGAACCCGACCCGCCGCCCGTGGTGGACATTCCCGATGTGAAGGTGCCGACCTCGCCGGGATCGCAGCTGATAACGGGCACGTCGGGAGTCATCGACTGCTCGAACGTCTCGCTCGGGTACGTTTCCGCGCGGTATACGGGCAGCTCGTCTAAGCTCAAATTCCGCGTCGAGGCAAACGGACAAACGCCGGATGATTTCGACCTTTCCACCGACGGATCGACGGAATACTTTCCGCTCGAGTTCGGAAACGGTACGTATACGCTCACTATTTTCGAGCAGATACCCGGGGCGACAGGCTATGCGGTCGCGGCGCAGGGTACGGTCGACGTGCAGCTCGCGAGCTCGCTTTCGCCGTATCTCTATCCGAACAGGTACGTGAACTACGGGCAGAACAGCGACTGCGTATACAAAGCGGCGGAGCTCTGCGCGGGCAAGACTACCGATATCGACAAGATAGCCGCAATTTTCACTTGGGTCGCGAACAACATCTCCTACGACTACGACCTCGCGGCGACGGTCACCTCGGGCTACATTCCCGATCCCGACAGGACGCTCTCGCGGCGCACGGGGATATGCTTCGACTATGCGTCGCTGATGGCGGCGATGCTGCGCTCGCAGTCGATACCCTCAAGGCTTGTCATAGGTTACGCTGCACCGGATATCTACCACGCGTGGAACGAGGTCTACACCGAGCAGACGGGCTGGATAACGCCCGAGCTGATGTTCAAAAACGCGGGCTATAACATAGCCGACGCGACGTTCTACTCGACAACGCCCGACAAGGCGCAGATAGCGGCGTATATCTCCAACAACGGCAACTACGCCGCGACAAAATACCGTTAATCAATAGAAAGAGAAGAAGTGCTATGATACATAAACTTAATCCCGACGAGACCTCGTACTTCTGCGAGCAGCTCGCGACAATGCTCAACGCGGGTATGCAGCTCGGAGACGGACTGGATATCCTGTGCGAGGATCTGGACGATAAGAGGATAAGGGCGGTGTGCGACTCGCTGCTGGACGATCTGAACAACAACGAGACCCTCGCTCAGGCGATGAAGAGCAGCGGCGTGTTCCCCGACTACGCCGTGAAGATGGTGAAGATAGGCGAGGTGACGGGGCGGCTCGAGAGCGTGCTGAACGGGCTCGCGGAGTACTACGAGGACCGCGCGGAGCTCAACCGCACAGTGCGTTCGGCGGTGCTGCACCCGCTTATGCTGCTGGTGATGATGACGGCGGTCATTGTAGTGCTGATAGTGCTCGTTATACCGATGTTCGGCGATATCTTCTCGCAGTTCGACAGCTCTGTCAACGACACTGTCCAGAGCGCGGTGAGCGTGGCTTACGGCGTGGGCACGGTGCTGCTTATCGTGCTGCTGGCGGTAATCGTGATCTCTCTGACGGTCGCGCTTTTGTCGAGGATACCGACCGTCAAGCACGGTCTGGCGAATTTTGTCGCGGTGTTCCCGCCGACTATGAAAATGTCGCGGAAGTTCTCGCTTTCGAAGATCGCCGACGCTATCAGTATGATGGTATCGTCGGGGATAGCGCCCGACGAGGCTCTCGAGAACGCGGCAATGCTGATCGACGACAAGAAGCTCGCGGGGAAGCTGATCGAGTGCCGCGAGAAAGTCCTCGCGGGAGAATACTTCGCGGACGTTATCGCCGCGGCGGGCATTTTCCCGGGAATGTACGCGCGTTCGCTCAAGATAGCGTACAGTTCCGGCTCGTTCGACAAGGCATGGAAGAAGCTTGCGGACAAGTGCGGCGAAGCGGCAATGGAGGCGGCTTCGGGCATAGTCGCGTTTATCGAGCCCGCGATAGTTATCGTGCTGACGACGGTCATAGGCGCGATACTGCTCACGGTTATGATACCGCTTATGAACATAATGTCCGTGCTCGGCTGACGCGGAGGTGGCTATGAAACGATTTTCAATACGCGGCGCGCTGAGCTATATCATACCGCTCGCGCTCTTCGCGGCTATGATAGTGTGGTTTCTTCTGGCAATGCGCAGCGCTGACAGCTCGACTAAGCAAAGGGAACTTTCCGCGTTGAAGGCGACCGTCGAGAACGGCGTCACGATGTGCTACGCCATTGAGGGAGCGTACCCCGAGAACGTGGAATATCTAATGAATAACTACGGCCTCGTCTATGACAAGGACAAGTATATTGTCGATTACGACTGCTTTGCCGACAATATCCGCCCCACGGTGAACGTTATTGAAAGGCAGGCGGCGAAATGAAGAAGTATCGTAACAAGACGCTCAGCGACACCGTGAGCACGGTCGGCAGTATGCTGCTGTTTCTGCTGTTCACGGGCTGTCTGCTGATGATGATAGCCGTTGCGGCGGGCACATACAGCCGCATAAGCAATAACTTCGACAAGACCTTCGGCTCGTCCGCGGCTCTGCGCTACCTCTCCAACAAGCTCAGAAGCTGCGGCGATGCGGAGATAAGCGAGCACGGCATAATACTGCGCTCGGACAGTATCGCGGACGTTATATACTTCGACGGCGGCGGACTGTATGAAAAGACCGTGATGTCCGACGGGGACGCGGAGTTCACGGGCGGCGACAGGATATTCGAGCTCGGCGGCATGACGGTCTCCGACCTCGGAGAGTTGTACAAGATAACCGTCACTGTCAACGGCGGTGAAAATTCAACGTTTGTACGGAAAGGGTGAGCGCACTGAAAGCGTTTAGCGGCGGTAAGCGCAGACCGATAAATCTGTTCTTTACCGAAATGATAATAGTGCTGCTGTTTTTCAGCATTTCAGGCGCGGTCATCCTTAAGGTGTTCGCGTCGGCGGAGCTCAAGTCGCTGCAGAGCGCGCGGCTCGAGCGCGTGATGATAACCGCACAGTCGATAGCGGAGGCGTATTCCGAGAGCGGCGATCTTACGTCGGCAGCTAAGCTCGTCCTCGGCGATGACGTTGTTATCGGGGAGACCACGCTGCTTCTCAGCGACACGAAAACGGAGTTTCATGGTGTGGGTACGAGTTATACCACTTTGCTGCTCGAAAACGGCAGCATCAGTATGCGGGCACAGGAGTCGGGCGCTGTATCCGACGCGGGCGGTCTGTATCATCTCACGATGACGTTTGACGCGGACGGCGAGGAGATATACTCTCTGTCCTGCTCAGCGTATATCCGGAACGGAGGTGAGGAGCGGTGAACCGCAGGGAAAAGGTAGGCGGTACGGGGCTCGGAGTAGGCTACGTGACCGTAATGATGATATTCGCGGTCATATGTATGACGATATTCGCGGTGCTGAGCTACAGTGCGGCAAGCTCCGACAGCGCCTTCAATAAGCGCGGCGGGGAGTACCTCAAGCAGTACTATGCCGCCGACAGCACCGCAAAGGAAAAACTCGCCATGCTTGACGCGATAGCCAAAAGCGCCGCCGATTCGGGCTTCTTCGAGGACTTCGAGAGCGCGGCGGCAGAGGTGAGCGGCGTTAAGGTGAGCCGCGTTCGCGACGGATTTTCGGCGAACTGGACGGTCAAGATAAA
The DNA here is from genome assembly GCA_947177735.1 of uncultured Clostridia bacterium. Classification (GTDB taxonomy): domain Bacteria; phylum Bacillota; class Clostridia; order Oscillospirales; family Ruminococcaceae; genus CAG-115. Next base: position 2,707 of record CAMWVP010000032.1, on the reverse strand, counting down.
CGACAGACAGGAGCTCGCGGCAACTGTGGAGTTTACCGCGGACGGCGGCTGCGAAATAACTAACTGGCAAAGCAGAACGATCTCGCAGGACGACTCCGGCGAGCATCTGAACGTCTGGGACGGCAGCTTTTAGGAGGAAATAAATGGAATTACTTGACATTCTGAAAACAGCGTCGGATAACTCCGCGTCGGATATCTTCATCATCTCCGGCGCGAAAGTGAGCTATAAGGCAAAGGGCAACCTTTATAACATCACCGACGAGGGTCTGCCGCCCGCCGAGACAAGACGCCTTGTCAACGATATCTACAAAATGGCGGACTTCAACTTCGCCGAGGACGATATGCCCGACAAGGAAATGGACTTTTCCGTATCTGTCAAGGGCATGGGGCGTTTCCGCGCGAATATCTACAAGCAGCGCGGCTCGTTCGCGGCGGTGCTGCGTTATGTGCCGTTCGAGCTGCCCGACGCGCAGACCCTCGGCATACCCGATGCGGTTATGAAGCTCTCGAAGGGCAAGAGCGGCATAGTGCTCGTCACGGGACCCGCGGGCATAGGAAAATCGACCACTCTCTCCTGTATCATCGACAAGATCAACAATGAGCGTTCGGGGCATATAATTACAATAGAGGATCCGATCGAGTTTCTGCACAAGCACGGCAAATGCATCATCAGCCAGCGTGAGATAAACATCGACACCGAAAGCTATATTGACGCGCTCCGTGCCGCGCTCAGGCAGTCGCCCGATGTGATACTCCTCGGCGAGATGCGCGACTACGAGACGATCAGCGTCGCGATGACGGCGGCGGAAACCGGACAGCTCGTGCTGTCGACGCTCCACACGCTCGGCGCGGCGAATACCATCGACCGCATAATCGACGTTTTCCCGATAAATCAGCAGCACCAGATACGCATACAGCTCTCTATGGTGCTCTCGGCGGTGGTCTCCCAGCAGCTCCTGCCGACGGTGGACGGCAGGCTCGCGCCCGCGTTCGAGATAATGACGATGAACAGCGCGATACGCACGCTTATCCGTGACGAGAAAACGCACCAGATCGACACGATACTCCAGTCCGCGCCCGGAATGCAGACCATGGACAACTGCATACTCAAAATGTACAAGGACGGTACAATCACCAAAGAGACCGCCGTGAACTTCGCGTACAATCCCGAGATCATGCAGAAGCGCATAGGGTAAGGCAATTCGACAGCATAGCGGTTGGTATCGTTTTCATGTGCATTGTTGAAAACTGTTGAAAATTTTCCGCATTTTTTACAAAGTTTTTTGTAAATTTTTTTCAAAAATGCTTGACATTTGTTAAGTGATATGATATAATGTATACAGAACATGGAGTACTGTATCTGTAATCTCTGCATTGATGCAGTGTTCCAGCTTGATTTTACCGGAGGTGGCTATTATGGCAGAGAATGATGAAAAGAGGAAAAGAAAGCCGAATAAGGGCAAAGCAGCCTTTATGTTTGCTTTCGCAGTCACAGTTCTGAGCTCCCGTGCGGCATCTCTGGCGGCTTCGGCTACGACTGTTCCCGATGGCGGAGACGACCTCGGCAATCAGACTACCGACAGTGCCCAGAAGGAAACGGGCGCAAGCTCGGCATACAAAAAAGTTGGTTCAAACGTATTTGTCGCTACCGATCAGGCGCATACTGCTCACAATTTCACTAAGGAATTGAATGCTGTGCGTGATTACGCGGTTTACGGCAAAGAGCTTGATACGTTCCATGTAGAGGGTAATGTCTGCACCGATCAGACCAATGTTCTCGACGTTTTTAACAGCAATGTTGAGCAGAAAGGGACAAACGGCAGCGGTGAGTACAAATGCTATCTCGGAACTGCGCCCGATAATAATACGATCAAACTGACTATCGACGGAGACACCGAATACGAGCTGGTTCTCGGCTTCGACTTCACTCCCGGTACATATGACAACGGTCACGGTCTGTGCTTTACGGCAGGCGGCGTTGAATACCGTATCGAGTGTGGCGGCAAGACGAGCCAGGTAAAGCTCCGCAGAGCCGATGAGAGTGATACATACTCGAATATCGACAATGTTTTGGACAACATCGCCGGCGCAGGTCAGGCGCTTATTGATGATGTCAATTTTTCCAAGGATGAAGAAGGTTCTTCTCTCAGCGACGCCGTTCTTGCGATCTCCTGCGGTGACGTAAAGCCCGGCGAGACGCTGATAGTAAATGTAAACGCGGAGGACATCGCGGCCAACGCGGATAACATCAACAGTCTGCTTGTTGGAAATAACGGCGTTAAAGTTATCGTCAACGTTATTACCGACGAGACTACCGAGTCTGTTGATTTTGGTAACGTAACGCACGAGGACTGGTTGAAGTCCGGCGTCAATGTTACGTTTAACTTCGGCACATACACCGGCGATATCACTACAAATATGAACGCCGGACAGTTTGTTGCTCCGTATGCGAACTTCACCAACGGCGGCGTGCTCAGCGGTTCCGTTGTTGCAAACAAGATAACTATGGGCTCTGAGATTCATCAGATAACTGATTCGGATGACGGTGACAAGGACGATGATGAGGATGTTGATAAGACACCCGATGAAAGTCACGATCACAACGACGAGTCCGATACCGATACAGACACCGATACCGATACGGACACAGATACTGACACCGATACGGATACAGACACTGACACCGATACGGATACAGACACTGATA